>JBHIER010000337.1:0-4234 GCA_046760705.1 bacterium | reverse complement strand
ATCTATTGTGGGGGAATGTGACGATGACGGTCAAGACCATCATTCTCAGAGCAGCGGGCACCAATTGCGACCGCGAGACCGAGTACGCCTTCCGACTGGTGGGGTGCCAGACAGAGCTGGTTCACGTCAACCAACTGGTGCGGAAGGAGAGGTTTCTCGATGACTACCACATTCTGGTCATCCCCGGGGGGTTCACTTACGGGGATGACATTGCCGCCGGAAAGATTCTGGCCAACGAATTGAAGTACAAACTGCAGGAGCCCCTGCAGAAATTTATTGGTGATGGAAAATTGATCCTCGGCATCTGCAACGGGTTTCAGATCCTGGCCAAAGCCGGCCTCCTTCCTGGTGACGGCAGCGGAGGGGAACCTCAGAGGGTGACGTTGACCTTCAATGACTCCGGGAAGTTCGAGGACAGATGGGTCTACTTGAAGGTGGTGGACAACGGGACGTGCGTCTTCACCCGGGGGCTGGAGGGGCTCCTCTACATCCCTGTGGCCCATGCCGAGGGCAAATTCGTCCCCGGCGATGACGAGGTGAAGCGGAGGTTGTGGAGGAACAATCAGGTTGTGCTGCAATACGTTGACCCGCGCGGTGCATTGGCCGGTTATCCTTGGAACCCCAATGGGTCCGTGGACAACATTGCCGGGATATGTGATCCCACCGGTCGCATCTTCGGTCTGATGCCCCATCCGGAACGCCATTTTCTGCCCACCCATCATCCGCGCTGGACACGGGTGGGACTTCGAAAAGAAGGGGATGGGATGGCCATCTTCCGAAACGCGGCCGAGTTTGTGAGGAAAATGTGAAGTGATGGTGATTGATGGGGTAATGGTCCTCCGATGAATATTTTCCCAAGAGTCCGAGAAAAAACACTTGATCATGGGCACTTTTTTTGATATACTTACAATAGCTGTAACTGATCGTTATCAGGAGGTTTGACCATGAGTGTCTATGAGGATATGAAAAAGGTTCTGCAGGACATCGTAGTGCCTGAGATCCGCGGTATTCAGGTGGAGATAAGAAGACTCGATGACAGGATAGACTCCCTCGACGAGAAGTTTGACACTAAGATAAGCGCCCTGGAGGAGAAGTTTGATAACAAGATAGGCTCTTTGACAAACGAGATGAGGTCAGAATTTAGAAGGATCGATGAGAAGATCGATGCTGTCGAGGGGAAGCTCTCAGACAAGATAGACGCCTTGGACGAGAAGTTCGATACCAAGATAGACTCTTTGGATCAACGTTTGGGAGTCGCCTTAGAGGTCAGGGAGCGTCTGGCAGCCTTGGAGGCGAAAGTTGGTTCGATGGTCACGTAGTTGAATTCACTGGCCGTTATTGGGAGAGAGTTGGTCTGGGCAGGATTGTAGGAGCAGTTCATTTTCGGGATGCGGGTCGAAGGAAGCTACAGGGGGGAGGGACCGATGGATCTGGTTTTTCAGATAATTGTCACCGCGATCGGTGCTTTTCTTTCGGTTATTCTCGCAAAATTTCTCATCCAGAACGGAAGGGCTATAGTGGATCTGGGGAAGAAATTGGATGAGAGAACGGCAAAGATTGCAGAGCTTACAATGTCAGAGGGTGAGAAGACAGGAGAACTTATCAAATCTATGAGCGACGAAAGAGAACCGGAGGACAAAGGCATTATTTTATGAGAGGTTTTTAAGGGCTGATGTCCCTGAGCATGGGAGGGCAGTCGTTCGTATGAGCTCACATTGGAACAAGCTCTCTTTTGGGAGATAAGATGGCGAGGAGTACGTGGTGCTGTACTCCTGCTTTTGTGGTGGGAGGATTTTAAACGTAGCGTTACTATGCAGAAAGGGGGTGAGAGGCAAATTTTTTCAATAGTCCGTGGGGGATCTTGGAGAGGAGTCCCCTTCGGTTATGAATTGTACATCTCACACTCATTACAAAGGAGGGAGATATGGACGTACGGTCAATTTAGTGAAGAAGTTTCAAGTCTCGTAACAGTGGTTCTTTCGAAACGGAGGTCAAGAAATGTTGAAGAGATCGTTTGTCTTTCTCCTTACTCTTGTGTTGATTGTTGGTGTAGTTCAGGTTGGGATGGCCAAGAAGGAGAAAGCCCCTCGTAAGGTTTCTCCGGAGTGGCAGATGAAGGTACCTGCGCCTCAGTTTGAAGAGGCCCTGGCCGGGACAGTCCTGTTTGCCACTTTCGAGACCGGGGAGGAGGGTTTTCAACCTGTGGACGGGACCGACGTGCCGGCTTACTGGCACGAGAGTGCCTTCAATGCCTATGATGTGATGTCCTGGTGGTGTGCGGATGAGGGAAGAGGTGGTTACGGCAACTGGTGGTATCAGGTCTTGGATACCGATCCAATCCAATTGGGCAGCGACAGCTATTTGACCTGCAAGGTCTTCCAGGATTGTGAATGTTCAGCTTGTGAGGATCCGGCATACGCGTGTGATTGGGACGGCGGCCACGTCAGGATCTCCACCGACGGTGGAACCACCTTTGAAGTGATTGAACCTGTTGTCGGTGAGTACGATTCCGAGTGTGACAGCTTATGGGCCTTTCAGTTTCACGGTGAGATTCCCCAAGGAGGATATCCGGGATGGATCTGTACGACGCAAGTGTGGTTTGATGCCGAATTTGATTTGAGTGCCTACGATGGTCACGAAGTTATCATCCGTTTCATCTTTGCCAGTGATCAAGCCACGTCCAGTTTTGATGGAATGCCGGAGGCCACGGGTATGCAAGTGGACGAGATTGAGGTGAGCGACAATACGGGCGTCATTTTCTTCAACGACGCCGGTGATTCTAAAGCTAAGGAAGGGGCTCAAGGAGACATGCACCCCGGAGTGGTTACGAGAGGTATCCACTGGGCTCTGACCGATGCTGATGCTCACAGTCCCACTCACAGTTGGCATATCGATTACGATGACCACCCGGAGCTCCAGACCGAGTGGCTGGAAACGCCTTGGATCGATTTGCCGGCTGGTGAGTATCCGGAGGCCAGTTTTTGGATTCGAAACAATGCCCCGGACTCCGACGGCGACGACGACGGGTTCCTCGAAGATCTCTTCCAGATGGAGATAACCACGAACGATACCACGTGGGACAAGATGTTCCACGACTACCAGCGCTTGGGTGTTGATTCCCTCTGGACGCTCTGGGACAAAGATGTCATTTACAACGGCTTCCTGAGGCTGGACCAGTACGCCGGCCAGAGCATGAAGATGCGGTGGCGTACTATTTGCGACACCGACGATGACGGCGGCAATGGAGAAGGAATGTTTATTGATGACGTGGTGGTCTTCTCCAGAGGTGCACCGGACAACGACGTGGGGATCGAACGGGTAATCGTGCCCTTTCCTCATAGCGTCAACTATGACATCCCGGTGACAGGCTATATCCGGAATTACGGTCTGTTGGATCAGCCTGCGGTCATTGCCTGGTATTTCGTCGAGGATGCCGATGGCAACAAGGTGGTCTCCGATCAGCCCACCGGGCCGCCCTGGCCGTCTATCCCGTCCGGGGATACGCTGGCGTGGGAGTTCGATTTTACGCCTGCGGATACGGGTGTCTATCGTGTCTATTTCTATCAGTTTGTCCCCGATCAGTATCCGCCCAACGATTCCGGATTTTCTGCCCTGTTCCGGGTCTATCCGGAGAAAGAGGGATACATGGCCCACCACTACTACCTCCGGGAATACGGTTGGTCGGTGGGGGCTGGGGAGGGTCCGGCCATGCTCTTTGACCCTCCGGCGGACGTCTATCCTTACAATGTCGAGACCCTGGAGATTGAGCTGAGCGGCATAGGGGATATTGTATTCCGCGCATACGAGGCCTCAGGGGTCGAGGACACCATTCCGGACGACGGTACGCTCCTGTTTGAGTCCGAAGCCATTTCGGTTCCCGAACACTCCGGGTCGGAGTACTACGGCGTTGATGTGAGTGAGGTCCCCGAACTCCAGGGGATGAGCGGGCCTTTCTTCGTCTGGGTTGTGTGGCAGGAGGGGGCTGATCTTCACTGGACAGGGGCCACTTCGCCATTTCCGCCGACCCACTCCTTCCGTTTTGACGAAGGTGAGTGGGATCACGTGGGATACGACTACAACATGAGGTGCTATCTCAACTGGAGAGCTCCCGGTTGTGTGGGACTCAGAGGAGATCCCACCGGTGATGGGGCGGTCAATGTGCTGGATGTGCTGGCCGATGTGAACCACATTCTGGGCATCCAGGAGTTGACCGGGGATGCTTACTGCCGGGGCG
>JBHIER010000336.1:0-4236 GCA_046760705.1 bacterium | reverse complement strand
AGCCCGCAAAGGAAACTCATCCCGGACACGTAGGGCCGGGCTAGATGAGCCAACCTCACTGAGGGGAATAGCAAACGGGTCGGGAGCCGGCGACGGTTACGACCTGCGCGGAAGCGAGTGCAACCGAGGAATCCCGCCATGGTCGGGAGAAAACTGCACGTCCGGGTCTGTGCGGGGGGCGCCGGGTAACCGGCGTCCCTACCGCGGCGGTACAGGAATCTGAGTGTTTAAGGCAAACGAGTTCGTAATCCTTAGCTAACGGTTATCCCTTCATTACTCATGGACCTCTACCCAATTTGAACCATTAAATGTGAGGAAGCCAATGGAAGCTTACCGAATCGAGAAGAAAGTTGCAGCGAACGGAGTATTACACCTTGATGCTCTGCCGTTTCGAGAGGGAGAGTTGGTCGAAGTCATTGTGTTGCCTTATCGAGAAAGAACACACAAATCAGCTTCTCTGTTCCTGCGCGGTAAAGTAATTGAGTATATTGCGCCGACAGAACCTGTAGCTCAAGATGACTGGGAAGCACTCCTATGATATTGCTGGACACACATGTCTGGATTTGGTTGGCGGATGGGAGCGATCGGCTAACCGAGGAGTACAGGCAGATCATAGAGCAGCATAGGGGCGATGGTCTCGGTGTGAGTGTTATATCGTGTTGGGATGTTGCCAAGCTGGTAGAGTATGGAAGATTGAAGCTGGCATGTCCAGTTGAGGAGTGGATGGAAGGTGCGATAGCGCTGCCCGATGTGCGATTACTGGAGCTAACTCCCGGAATAGCAGTGGTCTCGACGAAGCTGCCCGGTGATTTACATAGCGATCCAGCCGACCAGATCATTGTTGCTACAGCTCGAGTCTATGATCTTGAATTGCTGACAGTGGATGAGAGAATACTGAAATATGAACACGTCCCTACTCCCTAGCGCGGCAGAGCCGCAATCGCACTTTGAGAATAAGTATATCAGATGATCAGGGTATCAGTGGGAAGAATATCAGGGGATCAGAACATCAGGATAGAATCTGATATTCTGGTAATCTGATTCCCTTCTTTACCCCGTGAGATAGGGACTGCACTTTATCTCACGGGGTGAACTGATTTGCTGATATTCTGATTTGCTTTAATTTCTTTTGTCCGTGATGGTGTGAAAGTAAAGATTATCTTTGATAATCAGCACTTACGCAAAATCTACGCCGATGTGATAAATTTTGCAAAGAAGCGTTATTTTTATTTGTGGATGCTCGCCGAATGTTCTTCGTGAATTTCCTCACCGAAGATCAAATGTATCGACGATTATCCCGACTCATGTCATCAAAGATCTTGATGGAAATGGATACCTTGTGCCCGCAGAATTCAGCTCATCGTCAGATTTTGCTTGACATCTACTGAAAAGACCGTTATTATTAGAATGCTCGAATCTATGGTTTGGCAAATTGAATCTTCGCCTTCGAAGAAAGGACTTTTATCAGTGATCCGAAGCATCCGTTCAGCTTTTTTCATAACTCTTCGCGTCTGCCTTCTGACGCTCATCTCTGCGAGCTTGTTTTCCGACCTTGCTCTTTGTGTAATAGATGCACATGCTGAGATAGAGGGAAGTGCGACGGCAAATACGCCCATAATGATGCCCGCTGAAGAAAATGAGAATCATCCAGACTCTTGTTCGGAACCATTTCATCATTGCAGTCTGTGTTGCATGGTGTGTCATCACGGCGTTATCTTGATGTTTCAGAGCACACTCAATTTTCTCGACGACAATTCTCAAGGCTTAACTCCCCTTACTTATAGTCTACCACGTATCCTGCTGGTCTTTTCTATCTTTCATCCTCCCCAAAATCTCGCCTGAATCTATCCCAGATTCACCGCATTTTTATAAACCCAGCTAAATGGCTGTACGCCCACGAGGGGCTACACTCCATTTTATAGATGTGTAGTGCAGGGCGTTATGCCCGTAAATATGACGATACAAATTGCGGAATCTTATTAAAGAGGAGGAAAGGGAGATGAAATGCATTCTTGTTGTATTCACATTCATTGCTTTTGCTGGGTCGCTTTTGGGGTTGAATGTCCAAGCTCAGATGGGGCAGGAGCCCGGCAAAATGGAGAAGCTGAGCGACAAGGTGGCTGATCCGGTCACGGACAAGGTGATGAAAGCCAGCGAGGCACCGGCTTCCTTGACTCTCTATTTTGCTTCCGAAACCGCAAAGGAAGTTTTCCTGAAAAACCCGAGCAAGTTCCTAACCACCAGATGTCCTGTCTCCGGCGAAGAAGTCAATAAGCTCAATGCGCTTTTCAGTGATCATAACGGCAAGGCGTATTACTTTTGTTTCTCTGATTGCCAGCCCAAATTTGAACAAGCTCCGACAAAGTATATTGGCAAAAAGACCAGGCAATTGGGGAAGCCTGGCCCCTCCTTCATGCCGATGAGGGCAAGGACTGTGACCGATCCCGTATGCGGAATGAAGATTTCCTCTGGAGGAACACTCATTTCCGAGTACAGAGGCGAGACCTATCACTTCTGTTCCACCCGGTGTAGAGAGAGTTTCACCAAGGCTCCGGGTACGTATATTAAGGAATAGCAAGCTATTCATTCCCACCTGGATTGAGAGGTGTGAGGAGGAGCATCAACTGCGAAAATGGCCACGGAGAAAGGGCAGCTTGTCGCTCCTCCCAGGCTGTCTGAACTGCTATTTTTCAGAAGGCGTACTTCGGATTGCGGGGATACAATTATTACGAAATGTCAGGGATCAAATTTGCTTTGGCCAATCTCGAGTCTCGCTATCTCCTGATCAATCCAATCTCCCTTGGATGGCCTCTGCCCACCGACTCTCCAGAACACTCGTGGGGAGTACTTTCTCTCGATGGGAGCCGAGTCTTAATTCAATGAAAGGAGTATAAGACTGTGCTTTACTGTCCAGTTTGTAAACAGAGATCTAATCGAAACAAAGCCCACATTTCCATTCGGTACAGAGGTGAGACGTACTATTTGTGCTACCCTCACTGTCAGGGCGATTTTGAGAAAGAGCCTGAAAAATACATCCGGGCCTCAGGGAAGAGACACCTTCGTAGAAAATAAAAGTTTCCATTCGGGCGATCAAAATGGTAGGGCGAGTCATAACAGTTGTGGTGATGGTTCATTTACTCCTTGCGAACATTTTCTCTGAAAGTATCTTAGTGATTCCTGGGATTGTTTTAAGAGATACAGAACAAGAGGTCGAAATCGACCCTCTGAAGGAAATCTCCTTTTTGTTTGTTGATGGGAGCTCATCAATGTTATTATTTATGGGAATGGTGTATGGAGTTGAATCGTGAACCTCTTGGAGGGCGTATCAAGAAACAATGAGATTGAGGCCAAAATCGATTACGATGACAATAAAAACCAACTTTTTCTGCAGACCTCTGGGCAGGAGGAGATGAAAGGATGGAATCGGACACGAAACATCCCGCCTGTGAATTCACCGTCGGGGGCATGGACTGCGCAGATTGCGCCCGCAAGATCGAAAAGAAGATCAGATCCCTCGGGTACACGGTGGAGAGGGAGAAGGGTGTTCAGACTTCGACGTTTGTGGTCAGAGGAATGGACTGCGCCGACGAAGAGAGGGTCATCCGCAAAAAATTGGGGTCGATGGATGGTGTGGAGGGGCTGAGGTTCAATTTGGTGGCCCGGAGATTGACCGTGATCCACCACCTGACCGAGCAGCGGATCGTCCGCACTCTCAGGGAGATCGGATTCGAGGCCATACCCGTGGGGAAGGAGAGGGGAGCCGTCACTTTCTGGGACAAAAACAAGCGGCTCATCCTCACCGTCATCTCCGGTGTCTTCGCCACGGCCGGAATTGTCCATAATCAGATCCACGTACCGGATGCCTTGACCATCCCCTTCTACCTTGTTGCCATGGTCAGCGGCGGGTTCTATGTGGCCAAAAGGGGGCTCTTGGCGGCGAAGAATCTCTCCTTAGACATGAATTTTTTGATGACCGCGGCGGTGATGGGGGCGGCCGCCATCGGCGAATGGGACGAGGGAGCCATGATCATATTCCTCTTTGCCTTGGCCAACCTGTTGGAAACCTCCAGTATGGATCGTGCCCGCAAGGCCATCACCTCGCTGATGGATCTGTCGCCGCCCACCGCTTTGGTGAGACGGAATGGCGAGGAGAAGAGATTGGCCGTGGAGGAGATAGCCATCGGTGATCTCATCATTGTCAAACCCGGCGAAAGGATACCCATGGACGGGGTCGTG
>JBHIER010000335.1:0-4255 GCA_046760705.1 bacterium | reverse complement strand
TTAAATCGTAAAAGTTTGTTTTTTTAGCAAGCTTTTTCATCTACCGCCATTGCAATCCCCGGCACAGGCCCGGGATGAGGGTGACGGTGACGAAGCCCCTATCGGCTAAGGTAAATGGTAACGTCATCGGAGGAACCGATCTAAGGGGCTGTTATTCTGCGTTTGGCAAACGTACACAGAAAACGAGGCTACTTATGGAACCGTATGTAACACCTGAATCTATCGGAGAGAAGTCCCGACTCTGGCTTGAAAAGATTGCACCCTTCAATACGCATCGGATGGAACTTGGAAGAGACAAGTCAGCTCTTTTAGTCATCGATATGCAGGACTTCTTCCTTGACCCAGCTTCTCCGACATTCGCCTGTGGTGGGCTTGCAATTCTCCCCAAACTGACACGACTCATTGCTCAATTTCGAAAAGCAGATCGACCCGTTATTTTCACAAAGCACGTCCATCACCCCGATCGTATTGACGCTGGCATTATGGAGTGGTGGTGGGATGGGATGTGCCTTGAAGGAAGTCCAGAGAGTGAGATACACAAAGACATCACCCCACTTACTGGCGAAAAAGTCATTCTCAAGCATCGCTATTCGACATTCTACAATACGGACTTGGAGACAGTGCTGCGATGTCTCAAAGTTGAAGACCTCGTCATCTCTGGTACTATGACGAATCTGTGTTGTGAATCGACAGCCCGCGACGCCTATTTCAGGGATTATAGAGTGTTCTTCCTTGCTGACGGCACAGGGACCATCAATGAGGAGATGCATCTGGCGAGTTTGCTCAATCTCGCTTTCGGGTTTGCGTTTGTTACAACTGCCGACGAGGTTATACAACAGTTACGGAAATAAGGAGTTGACTGTTTGGTTCTAAAGAGAGAGGTCTGTTGAGAAATGGGTTTTGAGTCATGAAGGAGGACTTGAGAAAGAGCGGCTCAGCCGACTGTATTGGGGAAACATCATTGGGAATATGAACCGAGAATATGCATTGGCCAGAGAGGCTCAGAGAGTTTTTGAAATATGGAGTAGTGGGATCAGTCCGTAGGTCCCCAGATTCAGATTCCAACGCGATCCACTACTCCAACTTTTCTAATTTGTCCTCCGTGTCTCTGTGACTCTGTGGCGCATGATTTGGGATGAAGAGATACTACAGTGATAACCTTGCTGCTGAGCGGCTGAAGCAAGTCTACGAAATCGCCCCTCCGCGGGTTCGGCAGTACCTAAAAGCAGAGGTGGACCATCTCCTCCGGAACATCCGCCCCGGCGACACGGTTCTGGAACTGGGATGCGGCTACGGGCGAATACTCCCCCGGCTCGCCCAAAAAGCCGGACGGATCATCGGCATTGATACCTCTCTTGGCAGCTTGTTCCTGGGGCGCGAAATGCTCTCCGGTATTTCAAACTGCCTCCTGCTGCAAATGGATGCGCAGTCGGCGGCTGGTTTTCTAGGGGAGATCGACCTGGAAAAGACCCGCGACGGCGTGATCGTATGCAAGGACGGCTTCATCGCAACAACGGTGCGGCCCCATCAATTCCTTTCATTGACCGCGGAATGTAACGTCGATACGCGAATTGTTGAGGTGGACGAATCAAGCCTGTTTTGTGAGATGATTCCCCATGGAACTGGAAATACCTAAAAAATGAGAAAACTGTTGACAAAAGTGTCAAAAGGTATTAATTTGATTCTCACTGAGGGCGAGTGCCAACTCGACTCCTCGGGGAATCTAAGAACTTTGGGAAACCGACTCAGAACTGTGAGGAGGGAGTCGCGTGACGACGGACGAGCTCATAAGGGAGATTTTTGAAAGGCACCGAACGGTTGCTGTATACGGGATGTCTACAAATGTTTGCAAACCTGCTCACTCTGTGCCAGCTTACCTCTTATCAAAGGGTTACAACATTATTCCTATAAATCCCTACGCAGATGTAATTGGAGGGCGAAAGTGTCATCCCAATCTCAGGGACATCCAGGAGAGGATTGATATCCTGGAGATTTTCCGCCCTTCGGATCAGGTGCTTGATGTGGTGAAGGAGGCCTTGCAAAGAAAAAAGGAGAGGGGAGATGTAGCTGTCATTTGGCTCCAGGAAGGTATCCAGAATGATGAAGCGAAGAAACTGGCGCAGGAAGCGAACCTTACCTTTGTTCAGAACAGGTGTATGAGAAGGGAGCATAGACGGCTGTTTCCTGAAGGAGGAAAGAAGTAAATGGTAGGGGCTATTGGCTCTTTCATTCAACTTTTTAGGGTAAGGAGGGTACCCGTGCTTCAAAAAATAGGCTGTCTGACCGCTGCATTCGCTTTGGTTTGGTCGTGCCAGGGCAAAAAGCGACCTCAACCGGAAACAGTAGGAGAAAAGAAAATGGAGATCAAAGTGACAAGTAGGGCTTTTGAGGAAGGGGGCATGATACCTCAGAAATATACGTGTGATGGTGAAGATGTTTCTCCTCCCTTGGCTTGGACTTCTGTTCCGGAAGGCACGAAGAGCCTTGCTCTCATCTGCGACGATCCGGATGCGCCGATGGGCACGTGGGTCCATTGGGTTCTCTTCAATCTACCGGCGAACATTAAGGAGCTCCCTGAGAACGTACCGCCTCAGGAGACGCTCGAAAACGGTGCAAAACACGGGATAACAGATTTTCGCAGAATCGGTTATGGCGGGCCATGTCCGCCGAGTGGCACGCACAGGTACTATTTCAAACTCTACGCCTTGGATACGGAACTCGATCTTGAAGCTGGAATTACGAAAGCAGAACTGCTCGAGGCTATGGAGGGGCATATTTTGGCGGAAGGCCGATTGATGGGTAAATACAAAAGATAGTAGACCTTCGGGCATAGACAAAACTCACCGGCTCAAACTGCCGCCAGAAGGGAAAGTTGCCCACCTACGAGGTGGGTTTGGGCGAATAATATTGCGCGCGCCGTATTTCTATGCCGACGGGCTCATCACTCGCCGTAGGGTAAAGAATCTCCAACCTAACGGGGGTGCGATATGGCGCAGGTTAGCGGCGACGCCAAGCCGTTGCCGCCGCGTGGTGTCTTGGGCAAAAACGAAAGCAAAAGTGAGGGCTGCTTATAACTATGCCAACTGCTTAGCTTGACCCCGACGTAGCGTTGGCAGAGAATCGCGGCTATGGCCGCAAAGAGTTACGTGACATTGAGCGCATTATGCGTGAGAATCTGGAGGTCTTGAGAAATGAATGGGCCGCATTCTGCAGTGGTTGCACCCACACTGGCTAGAGTTGTAAATGTGATGGCTACAGACGATACACTGTCTGTAGATCTCGAAGACGGTCGCACTGTCTCTGTTCCCATCGGCTGGTATCCACGTCTGGCACATGGTACACCAGCCGAGCGCGCCAATTTTCAGATCAGCGGCGCAGGTTACGGGATCTATTGGCCTGATCTCGATGAGGATATCGGCGTTGAGGGATTGTTGCTTGGCAAAAAGTCGGCAGAAAGTCCCGCCTCGTTCGAGCGATGGTTGCAACGGCGGAGACAAAGGTCGCACCAAGGCGCCGCCTAACATGCGGTTGGAGCGGATGTAAAAACCGCGCCGCTCAACCGCGCCACGTTATGTGCTTTATAACGATTGATGTTGAGGTTTAACCTTTGGAATGGAGATACTGACCATGATCAATCTGTCGAACGTTAAGGAACTCAGCATTGCTGAGCGAATTCTGTATGTTCAAGATATCTGGGAGAGTATTGTTGCTGAAGTTAAATCAAAGTGCGTCCAAGTCCGCGTCGTAGGTGGGCAATCTCGGTTTGGACATAGAGGGCACAGCACGATGATAGAGAAGTGTAGTGTAGGGCTTCATGCCCGTAGAAGGGGCGGGTTCGGAGGCCGGGATACGGTGTTCGCCAATACAAAATCCTCCAAACCTACGCCCATAAAGGGCTACACTACAATTTTGCTCACCGCTTTCCACGATTGGCGGAATGCGAGATATGGGATTTATGCCCGTAGGGTACAAGTGGAGGTGATTACGCCACGATCAAATACAACTCGGATGGCCTCCAGCAGTGGGTGGCCCGCTACAACGGCCCGGCAAATTCTGATGACGAGGCGACCGGCCTGGCCCTTGACGCCTCAGGCAATATCTATGTGACGGGAGGGAGCGTGGGTTTGGGAACAGGCTATGATTACGCCACAGTCAAATACGATTCTGCTGGCCTCCAGCAGTGGGTGGCCCGCTACAACGGGCCGGGAGAGGATAGGGCAACCGCTCTGCGTGTTGATGGCTCGGGCAATGTCTA
>JBHIER010000334.1:0-4259 GCA_046760705.1 bacterium | reverse complement strand
TCCAGAGACCGAACAGCCACCTATCTGGATAACTTCATTACACCTGTCATTCCGGTTCCGACGATAGGAGGATACCGATCTATAAAATTAGACGGTTATTCTAAATCTGGCGGTGGCGGCGAGGCCCCCATCCAGCCGGGCTAAAAAAATGTGTTGACAACAGGGAGTGGGTCAATTATATTTTATCAATTGAGATTTAATCGCAATTAGGAGGTGATCTCGAATGGGTGCCAAGGAGAGGAGATTTGAGGAGTACCTGCGCTCCCAGGGTCTGAAATTCACCCCACAGCGAAGGTTGATCTTAGAAAAGGCTTTCGCCACTCACAGCCATTTTGAAGCCGATGATCTCCTGGTGGCTTTCAGGAGAGGGGGGAACAGGATCTCACGGGCCACCATTTATCGGACCCTTCCTCTGTTGGTCAAAAGTGGTCTGATCCGAGAGGTCCTCTTCGGAGAGAACCACGCTCACTATGAGCATATTTGGGGCCACGAACATCACGATCATCTGGTATGTTTGAAATGTGGCAGGATTATCGAATTTTGTGACCGCGCAATTGAGAACTTGCAGGATAAGGTGTGCGCAGAACATAGTTTTGAGGCCCAGAGCCATAAGTTTGAAATCAGTGGATATTGCAGCCAATGCCGCTAAAAAATTTTGGTGGCTAATTGAGACTGCGTCTCAAATGCAGTTTCACGGTCCGGGCAACATTATGGCATGTAAAGGCCGGTGTCGAAGCTGAGGCTCGTTGTTAAGGTGTTGTTAATATGAATCCTCTGAGTCTCTGTGACTCTGTGGCGCATAATTTGGGATAAAAAAATGGACCAACACGGTGGAGGTAAAATCGATCTAAAGGGCAGGAAGAGGATCGTTTTGGTGGGAAACCCCAATGTGGGCAAAAGTGTGATCTTTTCTCTGTTGACGGGAAAATACGTCACTGTGTCCAATTACCCTGGAACTACGGTAGAGGTCACTCAGGGCACATCCAGTTTTGGCCACAAGGAGATTCTCATTATCGACACCCCTGGGGCGAACAGTCTCGTCCCCCATTCCGAGGATGAGAGGGTCACCAGAGACATTTTGTTGAACGTGAAGCCGGACGCAGTGGTTCAAGTGGCAGATGCCAAGAACCTGCGCCGCACTCTCTTGATCACTCTTCAACTGATTGAGATGGGTTTTCCGCTCATCTTGGATCTCAACATGCGCGACGAAGCGGATCAGCGGCGCATCCGGATCGATTCAAAGAGGCTGTCTTCGGAGCTGGGCATCGGTGTAATTGAAACCGTGGCCACGGAAAAAAGGGGCCTACCGTCCCTCCTTCGTGCCCTTGCAGCACCTAAGACTTCCGATTTAAGGATGGATTACGGAGACAAGATTGAACCGGTAATTGGCAAAATGGAGGATCTGCTTCCAAATTTGCCCATAACCAAAAGAGCAACAGCGGTGATGCTTTTGGCCGGCGATCAGACCATCAAGGAGTGGATGGATAAAAAAGGTCTGCTCAAAGAAGGGATCAAAGAGGTAGAAGGAGTAATCGGCGAGCTTGAGGCTCAGTTTGGCCAGCCCTTGAGCTACCTCATCAGCCGAGCAAGACGGCGGAAGATTGAGCAGATCACCGGACAAGTTTTGGAAGCTGAGCCAAGACTTGGGGCTTTGTGGACCGAAAAGTTGGGACGGTGGATGATGTCCTCTCTATTAGGCCCCCCAATTCTGATTCTGGTCCTCTGGCTGTTGTACAAATTTGTGGGCGTATTGGGGGCCCAGACCGGGGTCGATTTTTTGGAGGGTGTGGTCTTTGGGAGATATATCAATCCCTGGGTTACCAAAGCGGTCAACCTCATTGTTCCGTTGAAATTCATAAGAGATGCTCTGGTAGGCGAGTACGGGTTGATTACTATGGGTCTCACCTATTCTGTGGCCATTGTCGGCCCGGTGGTATGTACCTTTTTCCTCGCTTTCGGCATCTTGGAAGATTCCGGCTATCTGCCCAGAATGGCGGTGTTGCTAAATCGCATTTTTAGGGGCATAGGGCTCAGTGGCAAGGCGGTTCTGCCCATGGTTCTGGGGTTGGGCTGCGACACCATGGCGACGCTGACCACCCGAATCTTAGAGACTAAAAAGGAGAGAGTAATCACCACCCTGCTGTTGGCTTTGGGTGTTCCCTGTTCTGCCCAGTTGGGTGTGATTTTGGCCATGCTGGCCGCTATTTCGACTAAGGCCCTCGTTTTAGTGTTCGGTGTAGTGATCTCTCAACTGATCCTGGTGGGATATCTAGCCTCAAAAATTGTTCCCGGCCGAGGGTCAGATTTTATGTTGGAGATACCGCCCCTGAGAGTGCCGAAACTGTCTAACGTATTTATCAAGACCCTGACCAGACTGCAGTGGTTCCTCAATGAGGCGGTTCCCCTCTTTCTTCTGGGAACTTTCGCCCTCTTTGTCTCAGATAAGCTCGGTCTCCTCCAGTCTGTCCAGAAGGCAGTATCTCCCATAGTCCAGGGCTTTTTGGGGCTGCCTGTCAAAGCAACAGAGGCTTTCATCATAGGTTTTCTCAGGCGGGACTACGGGGCCGCAGGGCTCTATGCCCTGTCCAAAGCAGGCCAACTGTCTGACCTGCAAGTGGTGGTCAGCATGGTGGTCATCACCCTCTTTGTGCCCTGCATAGCTCACTTCTTTGTGATAATAAAAGAGCATGGTTTAAAGACCGCCCTCTATATGGTCGCCTTCATCTTCGCCTTAGCCATCTTAGTTGGCGGTGTGCTGAACTTCGGGTTGAGGTTCTCAGGGGTATCATTGTGAAATGGTTGCCGGCCGGCACAGGCAGGAAGGAGGAACCGACTATGGCCGAGAAAGATGTTGAAGAGGTGTTGGAAGTCGTTTGGACAAAGGAGGAGGAAGGGTCACCCGTAGGCTTGAGGGATTTGCTTAAATTGAAGGAGGCGAAGGTCAGCAGAGAATTATTGGAGAAGATGGCAGAAGAGGGCTATATCTCTCTGGAAGATGAGGGGGCTCATCTAAAGCCCAGGGGGCAGAAGCTGGCGGTCCAGGTTGTGCGTCGCCATCGATTGGCCGAGCGCCTTTTGTGTGATGTGTTGGAGGTGGGAGCTGCCACACAGGAATCTACGGCCTGTGAATTTGAACACATCTTAGGTACCGAAGTAGCAGATGCTATCTGTACCCTGTTAGGCCATCCAACGGAGTGTCCCCACGGCAAGCCCATTCCCAGGGGAAAGTGTTGTCAAAAAGAGGCCAGACAGTTGGAGAGTGTGGTGGTGCCACTTTCTGAACTCAAATCGGGGTCGAGTGGTCGAGTGGCTTACATTGTCACCAGACACCACGATCGGCTGGACAAACTGACCTCCATGGGGGTATTTCCAGGAGCCGAGATCAAAGTCCATCAGACCTTTCCCTCTTTTGTGATCCGGGTTGAGGAGACCGATATCGCTTTAGATGCTCAAGTACTCAAGGACGTGTATGTGAGGCGAAAGCCAGGCTAAAGCTCCGCATCAGTGCTTCAATAACAGTAGAAATGAGAAAAAGATGGTTCTCTTACGAGAAACTAATATACCAATAGTAAGCCTTGTGCTTACCTTGGCGATATTTGTGGCCTATTTACCACCTCAGCCGCTGGCCCAGCAGGAGGAAAAGATTCACTTCCGCGGATATGGGGAGTTACATTACAACAACACCAGCCAGGAAGGCAAAACAGACAAGATGGACTTCCACCGCATGGTCATCGGCATAAGTTACCACTTCAATGACTGGATTGTCTTCGATACTGAAGTAGATTTCGAGCATGCGGCTACGGAAATGGAACTTGAATATGCCCACCTTGAATTTCTTCTCTCCGATGCATTCAACGTTCGGGTGGGAAGTATGCTCATGCCGGTTGGGTACTTGAACGAGTTCCACGAGCCGCCTCTCTTTTATAGCGTCGAGCGGCCCTACGTTCAGAAGAACGTCATCCCCACCACGTGGCAGGAAGGTGGAGTGGGGATATTCGGCTCTCCTCATCCAGACTTGAGATACCGCCTCTATTTAGTCGGGGGCCTTGACGCCAGTAAATTTAAGGCGGGCAGTGGCATCAGAAAGGGACGAGGGAAGGTGGCCTCGGCTAAGGCTGAGAATCTGGCCATAGTAGGAAGAGTAGAGTATATTGGGGCACTTGGTCTTCAGGTGGGAGCCTCTGGTTATTTTGGCGGTGCGGCACAAGGCGATTCTGAACTTGGCAATGCTAGCCTAAGCTTCCTGGAAGCCGATCTTA
>JBHIER010000333.1:0-4287 GCA_046760705.1 bacterium | reverse complement strand
CACAGGCAATATGTTAGCCAAAGAATAAAAGCTAAGTCGCTCAGCTCATATTGTGCCGAGGTAGATGGCCAGAAGTCCCATAAGCATATCCAACTTCAGTATGAAACTGAGGCGGCCGAGGTTGGAGGGCTTTGGATCGCGCCACATGGAGAGGAGGACGTAGACAAAGGGGAGGTCAACTCCCAGGACGACTACGACCAGATAGACGAACCCGTAAATTTTGAATAAGAAAGGAATGAGTGTGGAGATGATGAGAAGAATGAACACTGTGGTTGCCACCTTCAGGGCCACCCGGCCACCAAAGCGAATTGGCAGTGTCTGCCCGTGCACAGCAGCGTCACCTGTGCTGTCCTGAATGTCTTTGACGATCTCTCGACCGAGATGGAAAAGAAAGGCAAACCAGGCCGGGATCAAAGTCGGGCCGAACCGACCGAGGGCCAGACCGCCGTAAATAAAGGCCAGAGAGGCGACGAAACTGACCACACCATTGCCCAACAGGGCCACCCGCTTCAATTGCACAGAATAAAAGAACAGGAGTGCCGTGCAAAAAAGAGCGATCAAGCCTGTCTTCCAGCCCAGGACCGATCCGAGGGCCGTCCCGCTTACAAGAAGTATGAGAGCAAAGATAAAAGCTCCGGTTCTCGAGATCCGCCCTGAAGGGATGGGCCGCTGAGGGCGATTGATTCGGTCGATCTCTATGTCAAAATAATCGTTGACAGCATTGCCCCCCCCAGCGATACAGGCCCCGGAAAGGCAGGCGACAATCACCCGCCATATCGGCTCAATGCCTCCGCTGACGAAGGCACCGATAAAGATCGACGCTGCGGCTATAAGGCCGTTGGCCGGACGGGTCAGCTCAATATAGGATTTCAATTTCGACATTTTCTCAGCCTGCTCCATTCATCAACCATTGAGAAACAGAACACACAGCGCAGCGAAGTCGCAACAAAAACGTCTTTGGGTGAGGGTTCCGATGCCCGCCCCGTGAGATAACTTCATATCTAACGGGGCCTGTTTCGTCTTTCGGTTACGTAATTCGTCTTCTTAACCATTTACCGCAACCGAAACGAGCCCTGTTAGAAATGTCCATTTCAATAAGGTGGAGCCATTCAGAAGATTCCTTTCTAACAGGGCGAGCTTCGTAACCGTTACCCTATACCGCTAGTCATGGCATGTTATTCTTTTACTCCGTGTGTCTGTGGCCTAAAACCGGTTCTCCATTCTGAAATGGATTTTGGCCTGATTGAAAGAATCACCTTCCCCAAGGGCGAAATCGATGCCTACCACCCCCAGTTTCGACTCCAACCGCAGGCCGACGCCGTAGCCAAACTTTCGCTTATCGATCTGTTCCAATGTCGCCGCATCGGGATCGGGTTGCTCGCGAAAGTAGGTCCCGAGATCAAAGAAGAGAAAGGCCCTTGACTTGGAAGTTAATAAGTAACGGTATTCGAAATTGGACCAGGCCACCCTCGTCCCGGTGAACTGATCCTCCCTGTATCCGCGCAGGGTGGTCGCCCCACCGAGGCGGAACTGTTCCGAGAGGGGCACGGGCCTCTCTCCACTCTGAAATTCTCTCCCGTGAAGGGCGACGGCCACCACTTGCCTGGGAAAAGTGGGCACAAAGTGTTCCAGATCCAGGGTGAATTTGGACGTTCTCACCTTCACCCTTTGGGGCGAGAAATGGAAGGTGGCCCGGTTGCGCTTTCGCCCATACTCCGCGGATGTCCGATAATAGAGACCCCGTCTCGGGTTCCAGGGGGTGTCGCGGGTGTCGAAGGCTGCCTGCACCCCGGCCGTATATTTTGTGCTTCTGGCCATGAACGCACCGCCGGTGGAGTCGGGCACAACCCGCTCCCATCCGAGGCGCAGGCTCACGCTGAGATTGTCCCCGAGCGGCGCACCGATGGCCAGCCCGGCCTGGGTAAGAACGTAGGTGGAGTCTTGGTCGATCTGCTCCAGACTCAGACCCACACCCAAGGGAGTCCCCAAGATCCATGGCTCTTCATACCCGAAGGCGAGATCCGAGGACGAGGGATCACGGTGGTGCCACCGGACATCCACCCGTCTGCCGGTGCCCAACAGATTGGCAAAGGAGAGGTCGATCAGCCCGGTAACGTAGCCCTTGTGATCACCCTGTGGGGGGGAATATCCGAGCAGGCCGTTGATTTTGCTCGTCTTCCCCTCCTCCACCTGGATGAGGAGATTGACTGTGTCCCTCCCTGCCGGCTCAACTGCGACCGGAGAAACTTTTGAAAAGGTGCCCATCCGCTCGAGCCGCTCCTGCGCCGCCTCAATCTTGGACTGCTTGTACACCTCTCCCTTTCTAAGCTTCGTCTCCCTGAGAATGACGTAGTCCCTGGTCGTCGCGTTCCCTCGAACCGCCACCTCACCGACCCAAACCCGCGGGCCTTCGACAATATTGAGGAGCAGATCGATCGTCGGTCCTTCGCCGATTCGAAACCGCCCCGGCTCGATCCGACAGAAGGGGAATCCACTCTCCTCGTACGCTCTCAACAGCCCCTCGATGTCCCGCTCGAGGACTCCATCTCGAAAGGATCCCTCGGGTCGCGTATCGAACATGTCGAGGATCTGCTCTTCATTGAAATGTCCGTTTCCCACGATCTCTATGGTCCCCACCTTCAGCTCCGGACCTTCATCGATCTGTAGAAAGATCGTCACCTGCGAGCTATCCTCGCCATAGCGGAAATCCGGGGGACTCACTTCGGCCATCATGTACCCTGCATCCCTGTATATCTGAAGGATCTTGGCCATGTCCTGCCGGAGGAGATCGGGCGAGTAGGCCTGGCCGGGTACGAGGCTCATGGCCCGAAGAATATCCCGCTCCGGGAGGAAACGATTTCCGTGGACCTCGATGGAACGGACTCTGGTGGCACCTTCCGCTCCGACCGTCCAGGGAAGAGCAACTGCCCCGACAATAAGGAGCAGCAAGCCACATTTAGATGGTGTAGGCATCAAAGTGCTCTCTTAGAAGAAGGCCCGCATCTCGGTCCTCCCTGAATGGACCACCGGCCGGCCCGGTTCGCTCCGCCCGGTGTAGGAGATGAGGGCTGTCACGTATCGGTGCAGCCGATAATCGATGTTGAGGCTCCAATCAACACTGTTCCCCTGCTTTCTGCCCCCGGCCATATGGTAGTACAGAGGGAGGTCTTTGTTCTTCGCAGAGACGTGCGTCCAACCGATCTCTGCCCGAGCACGCCCCCTTCTGAGAATGGAATAGGAGAGTCCTGGGGACAGTGAAGAGGCCAGGGAGCGCTGATCTGAGGGGCGGTCCACATCCCGGTCGTAGGTGGTCTTCAGAGAGAGCTCCAGGGGCGGTTGGGGTCGAAACCCGAGCTTGGCAGAGAGGGTTTGAGAGCGAATGTCGTAGGTGATCCGGTCCTGAACTTTTCGCATAGTCCGCTCCTTTTTCCATTCGGCCTGAAGATCGAACCGGGCGGCCAGCTTCGACCTGGCCCGCGCCGACTGCTCCGTGCGAAGTCGCTCCTCACCGAGAACCTGGGCCGCCCCCTGGGCCAGGAACTGATTGTTCTCCTCGTCGCTCTGTTCGTAGCGGAGGCGAAGGTTTAACCCATCGGAGCCGGGGAAAAGAAAGAGATCCTGGCGGAGGGTGATGCGGCCGTCGATGGTGGTGCTCTCCTGCTGAAATTTGCTCAAATCGAAGAGGTAGATGGTCCACCTATCCTTCTCCCTGGACTTCTCCTCTATTTTGATCAACGTCTCCGTTTCGATCATCTTCAACCCCCGGACAAGTTTTGACGGCCTCTTCGCTCTTTCAGCCAGGAACCGCTCCGGGCTGATTTTGAGATTGAGGCTCGCCTTCAGAGCGACGATCGGTTCGAACTCGCCCACGGTCTTGGTGCGCAGAAGGTAGCGGCTCTCCTCCTTGCCGGGATCATAGATATACTCACCGGTAGTATCGTCGTACCGATAGTTACCCTTCCACTGGCCCACATCGACGAACTGGCGCTCCTTTTTGGCCGCCTGGAGGCTGGAGACCTGGTATCGAAGATGGGAGGAGAGGGCCCGGCTGAAAGGGGTGTAGTCGATCTTAATATCGGCCAGATCGGTCGTCCGGTCACTACCGCTGCTCTCCAGGAAACGCTTCGTGCGGCGGGTGTATTCGGCCGACGCAGACAAAGATCGCCACTCCTTAAGGGCGAAGCCGGGATTGATGGTCTTCGACTCGGAGGCTTGCAGCCACCGCCCCTCGAACTCCCAGTCCCGGCGATAGGAGAACCTGGTGAAAACGCCGACGGTTCTCAGCCC
>JBHIER010000332.1:0-4295 GCA_046760705.1 bacterium | reverse complement strand
AAAACCTGGCAGATCAAAGCGGGTTCCCACCACCGTCAATCACTCCTGCAAGCTATGTTGAGGCGACTGATTCTACAGTGAGCGATTGGAGAGTTGATATCGATAGTGGATACTATCGGATAACAATCAGCCAGACTGGGGCACGAAAGATGTTTCCTGACTCATATCCCTGGACAACTGCTGATTGGAAATTTAACTCAATTTATTTGGACACCTGGCAGGATCTGTTTAATCCGGAGAGAAAAATAAAGATAATATTTCACCTTCTGGGTTATCCCAAGTGGTTGATGGCTCCGGAGGATACTGTTCCTATGGGTCCATTATCAGGTTGGCTTTTAGGAGACACGAAGTTGCCGGTTTTCGAGAGCGACACAAACCTTGGCCTTATCAGATATAGTGAGCTGATTACTCAATTCTGTAACCATTTTGACAGCATGGGAGTCGATTTTGCGATGACCATTATGGCGGAGCCAAATCTCAAAAAACATTGGACGGGCACATGGGAGGATGCGAATCGCTATTACGAGGCATTTGTCAATGGTGTAGATGCTTCAACAGGGGGAACAAATATCAGAGTTGGAGGATTGGTCTGGGCGGCCGGTGCGCAAGCCGGTGTTGCTTCCATCGACACCATCATCGCCTGGGCATCCTACTGGCACGACTTCTGTCACGCCCACAACGTAAGGCATGATTTTATTTGCTATCATCATTACTGGCATGTGCCCGATCGATTTGATACTGTGGCTATTGCTTTTGAGGGAGCCTTCCCCGGACATGAGTTCTGGATTACGGAATGGAACTATAAATATAGGAAATTGATTCAGGCAGATGAATATGAACAGTGGGTGGCGGGCATGTCTGGGGCTACGGGTAATCTGGAATTTGTCCAGAATGCCCGAGAGCATCCTTCGCATCCCGTAATGTCATTCTATAGGGTTATAGGTCGTTTTCGGGATTATGGTCTATGCCATTGGCGCGATTCATCAAACTGGGACTACACGGCATCCGGACATGCATTCAAGTGGCTGGCGAGTTTTGAGGATATGGAGCTTGAAATTGGCAACAGTTCCCTCTCAGTGGATGCAAGAGCATCTTCTGGGAATGATAATATTAAGGCTTTATTATGGAATCATAACAGTCCGACGGATACGATACATTTAACCATACCACTTGATAGTTTGAATAGTTACGGTTATGAGATATGGAAGATGGATGATGACAGTGTGGTAGCCTCCCTTTACTATGAGATAAATCTCGATTCCCTTTATCTCGACTCTGTCGTTACCTATGATCCTGTTATCATTTACCTGCCAGTCCCATATCCTATTGAACGAGGTTATGGTGGATTCGAGGATTTTATCAGGGAAGTTGTGATAGACACCAATGAGATAGTCTATGTCAGTATCCGTGAAATTCTCTGCAATAAAGGCGATGTCAACGGGGATGGAGAGGTCAACGTCCTCGATGTGGTGATGACGGTGAACATTATTTTGGAGCTGTACGAACCAACACCTGAAGAAGCGTGCGCTGCTGATTGCACAGAAGATGGAGAGATTGATGTTTTGGACGTGGTGTGCATAGTAGACCTCATTCTCGGAATCTAAGCCATGTTCTTGAAGTTTATTGTGAAGAGGCTCACCTTTTTGACAGCAACTGGCAGCGGCTTGATTTTGGCACGGATGAATTTGTTCAATTCTGTCGCAATGCTGATATGGAACCACAAATCATAGTCAATTTTGGAGTGGGCACGCCTGATGAAGCGGCTGATTGGGTTGAGTATGCTAACGGAGATAGGAGTACTTTCTATGGCACAATAAGGGCCGAAGATGGACATCCAGAGCCTAGGTGAATACGACGATTGTGCAGTGTGGAGAGCTGACTGCAATGGAAATGGACAAATTGAAATTTCTGACATCCTTAATATTGTTAATGTAATAATAGGTCGTGGGAGCTGTTGGCCATGGAGATGATAAACGCGGAGATAAGAAGGTGACGAAAATAAGAACGGGGTTAACTACCCTCGTTGTCATTCCTCTGTTTCTTTGCTCTACGGGGCGTGGGGATGTGGCGCTGGATAACGGGTTTGTAAGACTGATCTTTGATGAGACCTCCTTTGCTCTGAAGACCTTAGAGGAAGGTGAGACTGTATTCTATTTCGACCCTGATGAAAGTTACCTCTGGGCGGTGACCTTTCTGGACACATTAGCCCAACCAGTAGAGGTTGGAGATCTTTACTACCGAAGTCCTGAGACACTTCAGGGAACGCAATCGTACACACAATCGGACTCTTTGGGAGGCAAGAAGCTAACTTTGCGATGGGAAAATATTGACCTTGCGGGACAGGGAAATCTGGCCGTCTACATCACTGTGTTTCTTCCACCGGCCAGTTCTGAGTCGTCTTGGAACATTTTATTGCAATTGTCTTCAACCCGCTTTAGCCTGTTCAGCCTTGACTTCCCCTACCTGTCTGTCTTACCTGATTATTCCGGAGGTGAGCTGGATGCCCTTGCCTATCCATCCCATGCCGGAGCGCTGTTCACCCATCCCGCCGATTCGGCCTTTATACACCTTTCCCTAGGCGGCGATATCGATCCTGAAGCGTCAGGCTTTAAACAAACCTACCCCGGGGGGGTGGCTATGCAGTATGCCCATCTCTACGACTCAAACGCAAAACAAGGACTGTTTTTTACAACCTATGATACTGCTGGATACTTGAAGCGGGGCAACATCAAGGGGCAAGGTACTTCCATTGAGTACTTCATCCGTCAGTATCCTGAGAACAATCATTTCGCCGGACAGGATTACGGTCAACCGTACGATATCATGATGAAACCTATTGAGGGGGATTGGATTGACGTGGCCAAATTCTATCGAGATTTTATCTCCGATGCCCCTTGGATGGCTCAGGGTCGATTGTCTCAGCGTCCTGACCATAGAGAGGAAACAGCACAGACAGATATTACGTTCTTTCTGCTCTGGTGGGATTTCGGCGGCGATCCCGAGACAGCGCTCAGTTATGTTCAGGAATATCAAGAGTTTTTCGGCCACAGTACTGACATTGCCGTCCACCTCCGCAACTGGGGTTGGCCTCGGCTTCTCATTGAAGGCACCATTCCCAGTGGTGTGCCAGAATTCCTTCAGGCCTGTGCCGATTCCGGGATACGGACCATGCCCTACACGTCCACCAAGGACTGGCCCGATCAACTCCTCTCAGACCCCCGAGCCCATGAAGGGGTCGCCCGCACCATCAACGGCGAGCCCTATCACAGTTCCCAATTCCACTCGTATGCGATGGATCCGGCCAGCGAAATCTGGAGCACCCTCTACCAGGAGAAGGTGAATGAAATTCTCCAGGTTCTGGGGGCTACCGACATCTATTTGGACAACTATCCCATCGCTCGGTTGTGCTATCAGGAAGAACACGGACATCCCTTAGGTGGCGGGACCTATTGGATTGACGGGTACAAGAACATGTTCACCGATATCAGAGCCTCCAATTCCGATGCCGCCATGACAAATGAGAGCAGATGTGAGCTGTTACTACCGTGGCTCGATTTCTTCCCGGCCATCTATTGGGAGACAGGCCAAGGGGACGGCCCCTTTGTTCCTTTTCCTGCTAAGCCGATTCCCCTTGTTGCCGCGAGCTACCACGGTTACGTCGGTTTTGGGGGCAGTGCCTCCCATTCTTGGGACGAGTATAACCCAACCCAGTTCGCTTTCCAGCAGGCCTATGCCTTTGTCAACGGCAACAGACTCACCCTCAGGGCCGAACCGCAGCACGTCTCAGAATTTTCACCAGCCAAGCTGGCCGGTTGGAAATACGTGCGGCAGCTTGCTCAGTTTCTCTCGGTGACCATGGATTACGTCTACTACGGCGACTGGGAGCGACCACCCGCCATTTCCGGCTTTCCTGTGGTTACAGTTCAATTCCCCGAAACCTACCCTGAACTATATCGGAGGCTGAGCACTCCGGCTGTCTTAGCCGGTGCCTTTACGTCGGAAGATGGGAAGTTGGGCCTCCCCTTCACCAACTTCACCGACGACCCGGCTTCCGGGAGCTTTCCCCTTCAGCTCTCCGACTACGGTCTCTCTCCCGGATTTTACCGAGTCTATGAAGTGGACTCGTTGGGGGCGATGACCCTGATCGACAGTATCACCGGCGGCTCCTATCAGAGGGATCTGAATTTGGAAGCCAAAAGCACAACCTTCTTCATCATCTCGGATCGGGTGGAATGTGTGAAGGGGGACGTGAACAGCGACGGGCTTGTGGCGGGGGATGACCTGCTGACCATCGC
>JBHIER010000331.1:0-4302 GCA_046760705.1 bacterium | reverse complement strand
AATAAGCTCCAATACAGGTAATCAGATAGATTATGTTCTTGTTTTAATCTATCCATCTTCATCCTTCATCACCGATTTTCGCACAGTTTTAAGCGTCATATTGTATAAGATTCTTACCGCGATGTAGTTAGCTGAATTTGAGTATAAGCTTCGCCTCATCCAGCCAAGAGATGGATTGAGGAAGCCGATGCCACGGTACCGATCTCAAGATTGGATTATGAGCCCTTCGAGGATAGGTGACGGTAATTTCATGGTCGCGGATTCGTATCTTCCCCTTTCCCTTGACAAAGAGACGAAAGATCTTCCGGGCATCGCAGCTTTCAAATCCTCGGAGTTTGGTAGCAAGCATTGTGTAGAGGGTATCGGCAATCATGGTCATGACAATGTCGAAGTGAACTTTCACGAGAATGGGGGAGGAAAGGGAGTTGAGGTTGAAGAACTTTACCGCCTCTGAGATGACGTTTTCCACCCGCCACCTGCGGGAGTAGTTGCCCACGAGCAACTCTATGGGAGTTTCGAAGTCATTGGAGATGAGAAATGCGGGCTTTTCATGGCCATTTCCTCGGACGATCACCTGGCGCAGTTCTCCTTCATAGTCTTGAAACGAGATGAACGACTCATGTACCAGAGGATTGGGATATTTTCTCTTTGCATGGGGGATGGTAATGCGTTCCCATGGCCCGAGGTTCTCTATGCCATAGAGCATGTTCTTGCCCCGGCGCCGGAGGGTTATGAACCGGATGCCCTGTTGATTGAGACCGGAGAGCTTTCCGTAGGTGGTAAACTTGGAGTCAAAGACGAATGTCGGCCTCATGCCTCGTTGAACCTTTTTCCAGAAGGAGAGAAACGTGAGGACCTGATCGTCGACCTCATCCCGTTGAATGTCGGCGGCGGTGTAGAGAATCAGCTTGGAGGAGGCATCCTGGGCAAACAGGGTAAGAGCTCCTTTCATCCGTTTGTTTCTGGACCCAGCCCAATGCTCCTGAAGCACGGATTCCTCGCCAAAGTGTGGCACGGTATGGAAGTCCAGATTGATGATGTCGTTCCCATACCATCCGAGCCGGGCTACGTGTTTGACAAAGGCGCGCTGGAGCTTAAGGAGGTGAACCGAATCCAGGCCGTAGGAATAGGTGGACATGGCCGTACACTTGGGCAGCGCGGTAAGCCCTGCGAAGAGACCGAGGCCTGGGTCGAATGCATGATCCCCCCCACATGGGCGTAGCGTTCCGTGCCCAGCAGTTTGAGCGAAAGGAAAGACAGGAAATAGCTCAGTGCAGGTATGAGCTTGGTTCCCGGCAGGCCAGCCTCGGTGACGATCTTGTTGGTGTTGAGCCTTTCAATGAAGGGAACGAAGAGGAACACACCGGCACCTTCACAGTCAAAGTAGCGTTTCCCAAGCTCGGCAATACTGAGGATTTCAGAGGCGGGAGGCACTTCAGCACCCTTCACGGTAAGGCCCAGTTTGAGTCGCGTGCGTCGAGGCAGCCTCGAGAACCCCTCTTCAGCCAACACCCGTTCCACGGTACGCACCGAGATCTCTATGCCTTCCTCGGAGAGCAGTTGCGCGATCTCACCGGCAGAGAGGCGGTGTTCTCGCCAGGTGCATATCTTTGTTCGTATTGCTGCGTCAACCCGGCGCCTTTGGATTTTTCCCTCTGGCATGGGCTCTGAAAAATCGATCTTACCGTGGGCAAACTGGTGCCTGAGTAAATGGATATACTGGGGTGAGTAGCCGAATCGTTCGGCCACCACTTTGGCCGGTAATCGTTCGACAAAAGAGGCCCGTAAGGCTTCATATCGCCTCTGCCATTCATGCACCGGGTAGAGGAAGAATGTTTTGTCGGCCATGAAAAGCTTATATATTATGACGATTAACATGTCAAGTAAAAAATCTTAAAAAGTATCAACATACAGTATAAGAAAAAATATTTACCCAAAGATATTGTTATAAGCTTTGATTTTATAGGTATATTTAATCCGCTAGGCCGCAGGCTCTTTTAGTGCAAAAACATTATAACATTATTTTTTTCAATATATTGCCGCCATAGTCTATAAGATAATTGGTTGAGCTCAAAAGCGGCATTTAACTCTATCCCCCTGTTATTACAGGAAATTTCATAAAAAAGCAGAACTGGGTCTGGAATTGTTTTTATATGAATCTAACTGCGCGAAAATCGGTGTTCAACAGGGATTATCACGGGTAGAAAATAACCCTAATTTTCTTGCCCTAGCTCTATGTCTATTCTTCATAACATACTGATGTTACAAGCTTATTTTTATTTTAATGAAAAGAGGTCGATTCTGTTATTGTATTTATTATCAGATAATTATGGACCTAATTAGATATAAAGATATTATAATTATCCTATAACTATATGAAATATTATAAAAAATATATTGACATTAGCTATTTAGTATTTTATATTTGGTGTATAGTTTTCCTAATTAATACTATGAGGAGGCGATACACCATGTACGAAGACTTCTTCCTCCACCCCTCCGATCCCATGCAAAACCGTTACGAAGCCCTGAGAGCCTCTTTGTTGGATGGCCTCAGCGCCCGTGAGGTAGCCAGAAGGTTCGGCTACTCGATACATACCGTACACGCCTTACGCAGGGATTTCAAAACCGGTACTCTCCCTGCTTTCTTTCTTCCCTTACTAAGAGGCCCCAAACAACCGCGCCCTTCTACCCTCAAGTGGAGAGATCGCATCATCGAGCTGAGGAAACAAAATTACTCCATCGAGGAGATTGAAGAGGTCCTCCTGAGAGAAGGGGCTACGCTCACCGGCAAAACCATTGACCAGGTGCTCAAGGCAGAAGGGTTCGCAAGACTGTTTCGAAGAACCCAGGCTGAGCGGCGGGCCACTCTGCAAAGGGGCAAGGAGCAGGCCGAGGTGGCCAATGTAAGTGAATTCGGCATCCATTCTCCTGTGACAACCTCCTATGGCGGTGTCTTCCTGTTTATCCCTTTGATCCTCGAGCTGAAGCTCCACTCGATCTTTGGGCACACAGGCTTCTATGGCTCGAAGCAAATTCCCCGGCTCAACTACTTGATGAGTTTTATGAGCCTGAAGCTCATCGGCAAAGAAAGACTTTCCCATGTGAGCGACCTCAACTTTGACTACGGTCTAGGCACCTTTGCTGGTCTCAATGTGTTACCGAAGGCTGCAGCTATTACCCAGTACTCATACCGCAACCCCCACAACCTGGTGGTCAAGCTGCTGAGGGAGTGGAATGGGGTGCTCAAAGACAAAGGCTACCTCCAGGGCCACCATATCAACCTTGATTTCCACTCCGCACCCCACTGGGGGGAGGAAAGCCAGCTGGACACACATTGGGTTCCCACCCGTGGAAAGAGGATGAAGACCGTGTTGTGCTTCTTTGCGCAAGATCTCGATACCACCTATCTGTGCTACTCTAACGGCCAACTGTCAAGGGAGGAAGCCCCTGATGAAATCCTCACCTTCCTCTCATTCTATCGCAAAAGCCACGGCAGTTGTCCCGATTGCCTCGTGTTTGACTCCAAGCTCACGACCTACAAGAACCTGAACGTGCTCAATAGGGATTTCGGCGTTAAGTTCATCACCTTGAAAAGAAGGGGGAAGAATATCCTCGAAAACACAAAACATATCACCACCTGGAAGAGGATCAGAATCAACAAGCCAACCCGCAAGTATCAACACCTGAAAATCTACGAAGAGCCGATAGCGCTGAAAGACTATGAAGGTCTCCTCCGACAGATCATCGTTACTGGTACCGGTCGACAGTTACCTATGTTCATCATCACCAATGACTTTGACAGCCCTGGAAAAGAGATCATCGAAACCTACGCCCTGCGTTGGCTCATTGAGAACAATATTCAGGAAAACATCGACTTTTTCAGCCTCAACGCCCTTTCATCTCCGGTGATCGTGAAAGTAGATTTTGATATCGCCATGACGCTGATCGCCAACACCCTTTACAAGACCTTGGCACACAAGTTCAAACTATTCGACAACGCGAAACCCAAGACCGTGTATAGAAGTATAATTGAGGGGAAGGCGAAAATCTCCATTACCTCCGATAGGGTCAACGTGAAGTTCGGGAAAAAATCGTTTAATCCCATGATCATGGATTGGGTAAGTTCTCTGCCGAAAATAAAAGTTCCCTGGATGAATAATAAATTCATAGAGTATAGCTTTGAGTAGAGTAGTATTTTTTAGGACCCGTGATAATCCCTGTTTAAAGTAACCAATGGCTATACTCTGCTCTTTGACGAAGATCGCAGCATTGGGGTGACTGTCCCCAAGTCGGTCACAG
>JBHIER010000330.1:0-4336 GCA_046760705.1 bacterium | reverse complement strand
GCGCAGGGGTTCCGGTTTCGGCGCCGTCGGTATCCGACTGAAATAGAGGTCGGCCAGCCTGAAAACCTCCTCTGCCTCCACATCCCCCACCACAGCCGCTGTCAGATTGCTCGGACCGTAGTTTCGCTCGAAGTAGTCTCGCATATCCTTGCGGGTGATCCGTTTCAGGTCGGACATGTGGCCAACGACTGAGTGGCGATAAGGGTGGGCTTTGAAAGCCATGGCGAAAAAGTCTTCGATGAGCCTCCCCGTCGGCCTCGTCTCAATGCCCAAGCGCCGTTCTTCCATCACCACTTCCTTCTCCTTGTAGAACTCTCGAAAGGTGGGGTTGAGGAACCGATCCGACTCCATGGCCATCCAGAACTCGAGCCTGTTGGCAGGAAGACTGACGATGTATTGGGTGGCATCATTGCTGGTGTACGCGTTCACGCCAGAGCCGCCCTCTCTCCTCATCATGTCGATATATTCGTTGTTCACCACATATTCGGCTGCTTCCCTTCTGGTCTGCTCAAAGAGAGTATCCAGTTGGGCGATCCTGGCAGAGTCAGAGTGGATGCTCCCTCTCTCTTCCACCAGTTGGTCGAAGATCCGATCCAGTTCGGCCATCAATTTCGCTTCAGCCTCGTAGTCCGTGGTGCCGATGGTCTTCGTCCCTTTGAAGGCCATATGTTCCAAAAAATGGGATATGCCGGTGATGCCGTAGGACTCATTGGCACTGCCCACATCTGCGTACGTGTGGAAGGAGACCACCGGGGCTTCATGTCGCTCTAATACAATAAACTTCATACCATTGCTGAGGACGTACTCACTCCCCTGTTCTTCAATCTCCTTAAACCCCTGGGCAAGGCACATCCCTGCCACAATGATGAGACCGAGACCGAACCAGATAAGACGTAATTGTTTCCTTTTCCAATCGAACATGGCATCTTCTCCTTTCATTTACAGACGGTACCCTTTAAGCTCCGCACAGTCAGGACACCTGATGCAGGTTCGATCACCCCCTTTCACGATTACGGTCGAACGAGCGATCTCAATACGCCTTTACAACATCCCTTCGGACAAAGTTCAACTCTCTCCGTTGTAAAGATTGCTCAAAGATACACAATTTTGCCTTTTTTGTCAACAGAAAAGGGATCGGCCCAATTTTGACTACGCCACCCAACTTTCTACCGAATACGGACAGGAGCTTGCCTCAAAACCCACATTCTGTCACTATCAGACAAACTCCAGGAGGGCTCTCGTAATATGGAGTATTGGAGAATAGAACAGTCCTGTCACCAGAGTCGATCCAACTGCGTGAACACACCTGCATTACGCCCCTCGGAATGGTAATTCCGCCAGCCTCGCAACAGCGGGTTGAGGTTCTCAATCACCCTCGTCACAGGGATGTCTCCCTGCCGGCGACGGGTAATTTCCCGTACCTTTCCACATAAAAAGAGCGGAGTGACTTTGAACCAACCCCACGGCTCCGCGTGCCGAAATGGAAATCCAGAAAGTCAAAACCTTCCCGTGCATATCCTCCTTGCTCACCCACTGCTTCGTGCTGATGCCAATGCAGATTCCCCATGTTCCCGGCCATGAGCGAGAAGACTCTTATACACGCAAATCGGCTTCGATAAATGCAATATCCACCTTTGATCCGTTTCTTAATTCCTCAAATAATACTACTCCGACAGATGTGTAAATTTTCTCAAAAAACATTCTCATTAGACATTTGGCCAACTGATGGCGGATATCTGGCAATCTGTTCTGTATCAGGCCTTTTTTTTCCGCAATACTGTCGGGCTACGCACACACTGTCTCGCCCCTTCTTGGGGAAATCGGATGCCTGAGACGGCTCACTATCGTGAGAAGTGGCAGATAGCGCTGGAGCAGATTGACCTGGCCTGAGGGCCTCAAGGGGCTCATGGCCTCCCTGTTGGGCGGAGCCCGATGGGACTAAAGAACATGCCGAGATTATCGTCGACTTCAGCATTGGTGTTGCTTTGGGTTCGAGAGGGCCAAGAATTATCTGAGCCAATGAGATCTGGAAGACGGCAAGGCTCTTTATGAACATTGTAAGGAAGTCTGGCCTCTAATGCATGGATACTACAACAGGGGGTGCTGTTGACACAAGGCAACTGAGAACGGCTTTGATCTCTTCACCCGTCATGAGCACGGGTAAACGGCAGGATTTGCAGGCGCGAAGGACATCACTCAAGTCGCCGATCTCGCATCCCAAGGATACCCTGGATGTTTCCTGTCAATTAAGTCTCGTTAATAGATATGAAACATTTTGACAGAAGTCAACCCTTTTTCGCCACCGGCCTTCACTAAATGTTGCACCTTATTCAGTTCTTGGCCCAATATATTGGGGAGGAAAGGTGGGTTCACTGCTGATGAAAAAGTCATCCTTCAATGTGATCACACCGATCCTCCCTCGGTAGCAGATTCATATCTGCGAAATCTTTAAGCGCGCTATGGAAAGCGCGGCTACGGGCACAAACCCGTAAACGGGTAACTGCAAGACCCCGCTTTTCGTTTCTCTCTTGCCTCCGGAATCTCGCATCTGAACTCAGCGCATCAGCACCATCTTTTTTGTAACACCGAAATCTCCAGCCTCGAGGCGGTAGAAGTAGATTCCACTGGCCGCCAGTCTGCCATCGCTGTCCCTCCCGTCCCAGGTCACCGTGTAATACCCTGGCTGCTTGGCCTCATCCACCAACGTCCGCACCTCCTGCCCGAGAAGATTGTAGACTTTGAGCGTAGTCCGCAGAGCGTAGAGCGCAGAGCCCACGCCCATCCCTTCGCTCCTTGCCCTCTGCTCTCTGCTGGGGATGGCGTAGCGGATGGTGGTGCTGGGATTGAAGGGGTTGGGACGGTTCTGATCCAGCCTGTAACTCACAGGCACGACCCTCACCATCACACTTCCCTCGCCGATCTTAGCCCCGCCGAGGTCATCAATGGTCTCCATAATGGTCAACCGTCCTTGATCAAGGGTGCCCTCTTTTATCGCAAAGCTGATCTCAGCCACGACCACAGGCCCACTGACCATCAACGGTTCGGTATGGAAACCGCCCAGGGTGAGCACACCCTCTTGGGTGACTGCCCCATCAAGAGCCAGCCACTTCTGGGTGACAGGTGTTCTGAAGACCCCTGCAAATTCCAACATTTCTGACGGATATCCCATTCTCAACCCAAAGGCATTCAGCTCTCTTTGACCCTCAACAATGATCGGCACCTCAACCCTTTGGCCGACGACACAACTCACCGAAGCAGCTCTTACAGTGACTGGCGATCGTTCTCGACTCGCCGCCTTGCCAGGAGAAGGACACCCACAATCTTGGGGCCAGATTCCACCCAGAAGCGCGTACCAGGCAATGCAGAGGGCATCCCCTGGCGTAATCGTGCCGTTACAGTTGGCATCGGCCGCCCACGCCGAGCAGTCACATACGACCTCGCACGAATCGAAGGTCTGGTAGATATACCTTTTGAAAGCACACAGCGCGTCTTCTATGCTCACCTGCCCGTTACAATTCACATCGCCCAACAGTTCACACTGCTCTAACACCCGGAACACGCCTTCCACTACTGTGGTCGAAATCGGTTGACCATAGGGATCGGACAAGACTATGTGAGGTACAGTCAAAGGGTACTCACCCGCCGGTGCCCCGACTTTGACATCAAACAGAAAATTGGCAATCGCCCCAACTCCGGGGGCTATCATCTTGCCATTCAAACCTATAGCTATGATGATCACCACCTTTCCTGAATCGTACTCTCTCCAGCTAAAGATGTCTATTGAATCTGTTCTGGCCGTAGCCGTAATTGTGTCGACCTCCACAGCGCTGGAATCGAAGTCCAAGGTGAATTGCACACCAGCCACGACCATGCTGTTGTCCAGGTCTACCGGCACCACCACGCCTGTGCTGCCTGGAGACCCCTCACTCCCAGCAACCGTCAATGTGGCTTCAACCCCTCTCCCCCCTGAGGTCCCACTCGAGGTCTTGGCCACTGGTGCTCCCGCATCGTCAGAGACTGCGAGGGCGACTACCAACCCTAATACGAACAAAACCTTGCTCATCTTGTCCTCCCTTCGCTTTGTTGGGGTTTTGAGCATCAAAACCGAACCTTCAACCTCCAATCACGTATGCGTCCGCGGACGACGTGCTCCAAATATGATGAAAACGCGGCCTCATGGCAACCAAAACATCACTCCCAACCCAATATTTCCCCCACGATGCCCACCACATCCAGCACGTCGATGCTCCCGTCGCTATTATAATCGGCGGCGCACTCCTCCTCGGGGGTCGGCCAGTCGATGTCCAGAATAATATTCACCCCAAGGAGCGCATCG
>JBHIER010000329.1:0-4373 GCA_046760705.1 bacterium | reverse complement strand
TCCCCAGGCCAGACTTTCACTGGCTGGACAGTCTGAGCTTCTCGGCGCACTCATCTCCGCCCCCTTTCTTTTCCAAACCTGCGGGAGGTTTGGATAGACTGTTGAATTTTATCGTTTTTTTTCAGTCTAAAGGGAACGCTTCTATTATTCGCCCTTTTTCCATTTATCCCATCAATTCTCTTTTTCTAAACATCGCTATCTCTTTAAAAGAGCTTCTATTCCTTCGTCACTAAAGCCAAATTGTCTAAATATTCTAAGAACATATACTGGAGAAAGCTCATTAGCACCCATATCAAACGGCGCCACCCTTCTCTTGCCTCCTACATAACGGATGTAAAGGCGATGATCGCCTTTTCCCTCACGATAGAATTCACACCCACCTTTCTGTAGTAGTCTAACCAGTTGACGAGGCTTAAGCGCTGGGATACTTCTAAGCATACAATGCTCTCAGTTCCAAAGGTTCAGAGAGAACTTTTGCTTCTTCAATGGTCAAGAACTCATGCAATTCTTTGATAGAAACCGGAGCAGTATAAATATCAGGTTCATCCTGGCGCACTGATTCAAAAGACAAGACTGCCTCTTTTAATTTCTCAATCGCCCCTTCTTTTGTCTCTCCCTGACCAACCATTCCGTTTTCAAGACAGAGAGCGACCCAGTAACCAGCACTTTCCCTCAGTACCACCGTATAAAAATCCATTTTTTCGTACCTCCGAGTTGAAAGTCTATTGCTCATATCGCAATGCCTTGGCTAAAGCAGTTTTGAAATAACCTCCCGCAGGTTCCAAAGTGGACGATGTCAGCAAATCCAAACAGAAGATCAACAAGCATTATGCCAACCAGTGGTGCTGTTAGTCTTGGCAAGTTATCGATTCGTGTCTGCATTGTCTTCTCCTCTAAAAATAAGCCACAAAATCACACAAAAGAGCACAAAAAATGTTCATTCCGGGAGACACAAAGAGGCGTTTGTCTCAATATACCCATCAAAGATATTGAATAGTATGCGCCGATACATATCCCAGCGTAAATTCTGTGCCCAGCATACATATACTGGGCGATCAATTAAAGGCGTGGTTAACCACCCGAAACCTATTGTCGGATGTCTCCTGTCGTCGAAATCCGACCTACATGTGTCCAAGACTTCCTTTCTTACTTGAGCAATAACATTCGCTTCGTATTTCTGAAATCACCAGCCTCCATTCGATAAAAATAGATTCCGCTGGAGACTTCGTTTCCTCTATCGTTTCTACCGTCCCAGGTCACCGTATAGTATCCCGCCTCCTGTTCTTCATTTACAAGAGTTCTGACGTGCTGTCCAAGAATATTATAAACCTTCAGGGCGGTGAGGAGGGGTGATCTACCATCCGGTATCTGGTATCTAATATCTGTATATGGATTGAATGGATTTGGATAGTTCTGGGCCAGAGCGTACTCGGTCGGCAGTATCGATGGGTCGGTTCCCTCAACCGTTGTCTGGCCCACTGTTAACCGCACCGGGATGACCACCGGCCCTCCGTCGGGTTGGTTGTTCTCAATAACGAGGTTCAAGTTGTACTCCCCAGGCAAAAGCCCTGTGGCATCAAAGCTGAGAGTGATCTCGTCGGTGCGACCGGCTGCAACTTGACCAAAAGTAGGATTCACCCACAGCCACTCAGCGTTGTACAGCGAATACGGAATATAAAACCCGCCGTCCGGAGCCACATCGTCAACTCTCCCCTTTTCGATATTGGAAAAGACAAAGACAAGGTTTACTCTTTGCGGTCCGCCAATATCAGCCAAGTGAATCCCAACCTCCAGGGAATCGGCATTTGAAGGTAATTTTTCATACGGAAGATAAGATTGGAAATCGAAATACTCCCTTCGCGGGTTCCATCGCAGCAGATAGGAACCAGAACCAGTGATGAGAAGATATTCAGCACCGAGACCCCATGAGAAAGCTCCAGTTTGGACATTGTTGTCTGCGTCTATCCAAATGTATAGATCCAAACCGGTGCGGGGATTCGACCAAGGTTCGTGAGCCGTAATCTTGAAGTACAGATCTCGGTCATCGTTCTGGGCATACATCCTATCCAAATCGAAAGTATTGTCCGGCTCATCACCGTCAATGTAAATGAGCCGCCATCTTTCGGGATCAGGCACAGGGGCGTCGGTTTCCACCGCTCCCTGAGGCAGTTTGGGCATAGAATCCGGATGAAGTATGAATGGCCTGAGGGAGTCCACGGTGAAACACGCGCCCATCTGCACCAACAAGGACGGTTCCATCTGCAAAATTGCGTATTGGAGAACCCCGCTGTAGACGTTGCTCACTTCAAGGTTTCTCTGCCCGGTCCCTCCAGGGTTCAGTTGGATGGTGAGAGAGTCGGGCTCACATTCGATGCGCGGTGATGTCAGGGCGAAGTCCACTCCGCTTGTATCAGGCGGGAACAGGATGTTCAACCAGTGGGAAGGGAGAAACCCAGGGGCCTCTCCCCGAATCCAATACCGGCCGTTGATGAGGGACAGTAGATAGTTGCCGTCGTCATCGGCAGCCGACCAGCCTTCACCCTCGTATCCACCGGTGATCTCATTAATCGGCCCCAGCCAGTGGAGGGTCGCCCCCGGGATGCCGCGCCCATCATATACATCGGTGATACGACCCGATACAGTGCTGGTCAGGTAGACAGTGAGGCCGAAACCGTCGGACCATCTGTTGCCCGGTGTGTCAGTCATGATCAGGTCGAAGGTTGCCTGGTGGCCCTGCGGAGTCCCCTCCGATATGGACAGGACAAAAGCGTCCAGTGACCCAACCACACTGTCTGGGTCGATGTCTCCAAAGCTGACGGTTGAATCTACGATAGAGATGAACTCATCGCTGGTGCGGAGAGCACCGACGACATTTTCGCCGGCCAGCAGACCGGTGTTGACCAGGGAGACCTTCAGTTCAATTGTTTCCCCGGGATTGGCGAATCCGTCGCCATCGCCTTGGCTGGCTCCCTGGTCGTCGTCGTCAATGCTCCAGTCTGAGAAGGCCAGAACAGCCCTGACATCGATGGGGCTGCCGCGGAACCAACTGAACAGGGCCTCAATGACCTCATATCTACTCTCGAAAGGTTCTATGCCCTCGAGGCCGAAGGAGAAATAGGCCACCTTGTAATCGTCCGTCTCCACGGCCACCGCCCCCATGCCGCTGGACAGAATGCGGCCAGGCCCCTCTTCTGTGGTCTGGTCGTATTCAAAGATTCCAAAGGCAGGCGGGACAGGATCGATCTCCCCAGGCCACCCCTGGGCGTTGAGCCCCTGCGTGGCCAGATGGATATAGATCCCATCGGTGACAGGATTTTCCTCAACCCCCTTAAGGTTGTGGAGCTCGGTCATGAAACTCACATATTTCGCCCGGAGATACTGGGAGTAGAAGTCGGTGCGGCCGATGTTCATACCAATCATCTGCCCGGAGAGGATGAGATGGCCTCCGCTGTCCAAGAATTGACTCAGAGCCTCTTGATCCTCCTCGGTCAATGTCTCCCCCGCCTCCGGGCCTGTGAACCAGATCAGGTCACCGAAACTCATGAGCTTGTCGAGAGGAATAGCCCCCTGGTCGATCACAGACCAGAGACGGTAGGGGATGCCCATAGCTTTCAAGCCCTGCTCGTAGTATCCCGAGTTGCTGTACGCCCCATCATCGGCCACCAGCAGAACCCTCCTCTGACCCATGAGGACATTGACGGTTACGTCGGCCTGACAGAAGCCACCGCCCTCGGTGAGATGAACCTGGAAGGGGATGATGTGCTCAGTTGCGCTTCCCATTATGTGGAAGATGAAGGGCCAGCCGCGGTTGTCGCCCACCGAGTCGACGGGGATGTCGGTGAAGGCGGAAGCCCCATCGACGATGACTACATCAGCACACGAGGTGGTTACGGTTGCCGTAATACCTGCAGCCGACCTCAGTCCGGAGTTCTTCAGGGTGAGGATGAGGGAGCACGTCTCACCCCTGTCCGGGACGCCATCGCCGTTTCCAATGGCATCATTGATGGCAAAGGAGTGAAAGGCAAAATCGGGTTGGGCCACTTCAAGCTCGACGGACTCGTCCCAGACGTGCCCTTTGGCATCCTCCAGCCTCAGAGAGAGATAGATCGTATGCCGATTTGGAGCATCCTTCGACACGCTGACTCTGAAGTTGTCTGCACCTGACAGCTCCGTCCCCGGAGGAATGTCCCCGAGGTTAGAATATCCATTCAGGACGGTGGTATGAGGATCGTTGGTGCTGAGGGACGCCGTCACCCCCGGAGCCATAGCGTCGCCATAATTGAGGAGGGTGACTGTGAGTTCGACCCTCTCTCCTGGGTCGAGAAATCCGTTGCCATTGCCGGTGCTCAGCCCAAGGGTATCATCATCAAGAG
>JBHIER010000328.1:0-4398 GCA_046760705.1 bacterium | reverse complement strand
TCTATCCGCAAATGGAGAGACACCCACATCTGGTGTCGAGTCCCGGCAGGGGCGCAGACCGGGCCTGTGACGGTGACAACCTCATGTGGCACCAGCTCCGGAAGACAGTTTACCATGGCTCCTCCTGTGAGCAAGAAGTTAGGGCCCCAGGTGGGTGGGGTGGGCCAGCGGGTGACTCTGTGGGGGAACCAGTTCGGGAGGACACGGGGCACAAGCAAAGTGACTTTCAACAACACCGAGGTGACCCAGTATGAGTCCTGGTCGAACAACCGGGTGGTGGTGCGAGTGCCTGAGGGGGCCATCTCGGGGCCGGTGACGGTGAACACCGGGGTGAGTGGCCCTTCGGGCAAGGTTGTGGTTTCGAACGCCATTACCTTTCAGGTCCTTGGGGATCAGGGTGGGCCGCCGGTGCCTGAAGACTATGCCTTAGAGCAGAACTACCCCAATCCGTTCAATCCGACAACCAGTATTCAGTACTCAGTGGTCAGTGATCAGTCTCTTCCCCACGTCACCCTGAAGATTTACAACATCCTCGGACAGGAGGTGAGAACTTTGGTGGATGAGCCCAAGGAGGCCGGGTATTACTCTGCCACCTGGGATGGGAAGGATGACAGGGGGGAAAATGTTAGCAGTGGGATCTATTTCTATAGCCTGCACGCTGGAGATTTTGGGGAAACGAAGAAGATGGTCCTGATGCGGTGACGACGCCTTGTTAGGCGAACTTTGCGAGCGAAGCGAGCTAAGTTCCACGCACATATCAACGGTTGAAAAAGCCAAGTTTCGTGTTGATTTTCAGAAAGAGATGCGTTACATTACATCTGACTCACACCTGAGGGTTGAAGAGTCGAGAATGGAGGGGTTCCGATCATTCGGGAATTGCGGATATCAACATTTGTGACATCGTAATTTATGCTCGAGAGTTTTAAAATTAAATTGGTATTGAAGCTGTTGAAAGCGTGGCTTAGATTGAGGCACGAGGATCGAGTCGTCCACATCAACAGGATCCTCGATGATGCTGAGAGCATCATGGTCTGTTTCCCCGATGGGTTCGAGGAGGGGATGGGGGCCTGCAAGGTCCTTCCCTACATTCGAGAACGGTTTCCGCAGGGCAAAATCACCGTCTTTGTGACCCGCATCAACCTGGAGAAGGTGCGCAAGAGTCCGGACATTGACAACTTTATCTCCCTATCCGATAAGGATTTCAATCACCTCTGCCTGCCGACGCGGGATTTGATAAACCGGGTGAAGTGGATGGAGTTTGACGTGGCCATCGATCTGAATCGTCAGTTTCACCTCCCCACAGCCTACTTGTGTTATCGATCGGGGGCGAAGCTCCGAATCGGGCTCCGCGACCGGGATAGCGCTCCTTTTTTTAACTTCGAGATTATCGCCATGGACGATGAGAGGGCGAAAAAGGAGCCGTTGGTTAGTATCATCAGAGTTCTTCAAACGGTATAACGGCTGGTTATGGTGAAGATATGCGTGGTGCGCCTGAGTTCTCTCGGCGACACAGTGTTGATCACCCCGATTCTGAGAGAGCTGAAATCCCGGTTTCCCGATTCCCACATCTCTGTGTTGGTGAAGGAGGAATACGCGCCAGTTTTCGAGAATAATCCCCACGTCGACAGACTGATTGGGATGGATGTTCGGGGCCGGCACCGCGGGTTGGGCGGTTTGAGGCGGTTCATTGTGGAGCTCCGGGAGCAGGGGTTCGATATCTTTCTCGACCTTCATCGGAACCTTCGCAGCCGGTTGGTAACTTTTCGAATCAGAGCGAAAAGGAAGTTTTGGTACAACAAAAGGCGCTGGCAGCGCCTGGCCATGGTGCATGCAAAATGGTTGCCGGCAGAGCCACGTCACACCGTCGATCTCTACTTTGATGGTTTGAGACCTCTGGGAGTTGAGCCGAATGATCGGCGGCCCGAAGTTTTCCTGACCGGTGACGAGATTTTCTTTGCCCAGGATTTTTTGCGAAGCGGGGGCATTGTTGAGGACAAAGGTCTTGTCGGCATCCACATCGGGGCCAAGGGCGAGGCGAAGCGGTGGTTGCCGGAGCGTTTTGCCCATGTTTCGGATGTGCTCTCCGAGCATGGATGGAGTCCGATCTTTTTCGGCGGTGAGGGTGATCAGCAGTTTCTGGAGGAGATCCGCAGCGCAATGCGTTACGGACCAACGATTCTACGGCAACTCCCTCTTCGTCAGTTGATTGCGCTCATAGACCAGTGTTCCGTCTTTCTCTGTCACGACTCGGGGCCGATGCATCTGGCGGTGGCCAGAAAGGTCCCCGTGGTAGCTCTCTTCGGGCCGACGCATCCCAAACTTGGGTTTTGGCCTCTGGGGGAGAGGGACGTGGTGTTGAGGGCCGAGGTGGGGTGCAGCCCCTGCAGTCTCCACGGCACCCGGCGATGCCGCAAGAGGGTGAGAGAATGTATGGAGCTCATCTCAGTGGACCGCGTTCTTGAGGCCGTAGTCCAGACATTGGACGGCCGAAGGGAGGGGGTCGGTGTTGGAACGCAAAGAGGCACTTTTCTACAAGATAAGGGATGACGGTAAGATTGAATGCCTCCTCTGCCCTCGCGGATGCTCCATCGCTGAGGGAAAGGTGGGAGCCTGCTTGGGGAGAGAGAACGAGGGGGGAAAACTGTACGCTATCAATTATGGGAAGACGGTTTCGGTGGCAGTCGATCCTATTGAGAAGAAACCGATCTATAACTTTCACCCCGGAAAGCTCATCCTCTCCATTGCCCCCAATGGATGCAATTTCGCCTGCTCGTATTGTCAGAATTGGGAAATTTCTCAGAAGGTGGTGCCAACGAGGGAGCTCTCTCCGATTCAGGCTGTCGAGGCGGCCCAAAAGTATCATTCGGTTGGGATAGCTTATACGTACACAGAACCTCTGGTCTGGTACGAATATATCCTCGACACGGGAAAGTTGATCCACCAGGCCGGTATGGTGAACGTGCTTGTGACCAACGGGTACATCAAGGAGGAGCCTCTGCGAAGAGTGCTGCCCCTCATCGATGCCATGAACATCGATGTCAAATCTATGGAGGACTCCTTCTATCGAACACACTGTAAGGGTCGAGTCGGACCTGTTTTGAGGACAGCTCGGGTGGCCAAGGAGAGCGGGTGTCACGTGGAAATTACCAACCTTATTATTCCTGCTCTGAACGATTCTGATGAGCGTATCGATGGCTTGATAGACTGGGTGGCCGAACTTGGGGTTGATACCCCTCTTCATTTCTCCCGCTATTTTCCCCATTACAAATGCGATCTTCCGGCGACGCCGGCTGAGACTTTGGAGAAGGCGTACGAAAAGGCGAAAGAGCGCTTACGATATGTGTATGTGGGCAACATCTCCCTGCCGGGAGCTAGCGATACGTATTGTTACAATTGTGGATCGGTCCTGATCTCTCGAGCAGGCTATTTCCCTCGGATCGAGAACCTTGAAGAGGGCCGTTGTCGGATATGCGGAGCCCGCTCTGACATTGTGGGTGTGTGAGTCCGAGACCATCGGGGATTGGGAGAAAAACTTTCGCCCCGTTGCAAACTGCTACGGGGCTGGTCCTTAGGCGAAGACATTAGTTTGAAAAATTCGAAATTCGAATATCGAAATCCGAAACGAATACGAAATCCGAATGCCCAAATGTTCAAAACGTTTTTAGCCTATATAGCAGTATTGAGCTGGTCATTTGGTTGAAAATCAGTAAGTTGCTGAGATGTGTGTTCAGTGCACAACACAATCTTTTCTGCTCAAGTTTTTTGTTTTGGTTATTTGAATTTGTTTCGAATTTCGGATTTCGTGCTTCAGATTTTGTGATCTTTAGGCGACTTACAGTCGACAACTTGAAGCCACCGCATTTAGGCGGTTGGAGCCTTCACTGTGAAAGACACATATGCTCACCCTCGGGGATAGACTCCTCATCGGAGCGCTTTTGGTCTGTGCTCTGCTCGGCCTTATCATGTTGCCGAGCGGTCGGCCTCGAGGAACTTGGGCTGTGGTTGAGTCGGGAGATGGGTCGGCTCGCCGACTTGATCTTTCGACTGACCAGGAGGTGCCTATTTCGGGGCCGTTGGGCGAGACCGTCGTGGAGGTGAGCGCTGGACGGGTCCGTGTGGAGAGTTCCCCCTGCCCTCACAAGATATGCGTCCAGATGGGCTTTAGAGACAGGAATGGAGATGTGATCGTCTGTATTCCGAACAAGGTGATCGTGTGTGTCAGGGGAGGGGAGAGGGGGGAGAGGGTGGATGGAGTGACGCACTAACCCGCTTCTTAAGGCAACTTCTTAACAAATGTCAAGTTTTCAAAGACGTCCAATGCAAGCTTCGCCCAATTCATGTTGTCCACATCTTGAGGGTTTGAACCGAAGCTTCGTTGGATGGGGAAGGGGAGAGAAG
>JBHIER010000327.1:0-4408 GCA_046760705.1 bacterium | reverse complement strand
GTGCCAATTCGAGGCAGGCCGATTTTGTCGTTCTCGGCTTTGCTGGCGTTAAAACTCACCGTCCAGAATCTCGTTCGCAATCAGCATTACATCTAAAACATTGACCACTCCATCGTCGTTGAAGTCCGCCCGCCAGTCACATCACCGACGATTGGCCCTTCTTCGCGCAGATAGACCCCCCGGTGCGCCTCTAAGCTGTCTTCCTCTGACAGAAAGGCCGTCAATTTGAGGACATACTGCCCCGATTCCAGACCGTCGGTATCCCAGGTCTCCAGAACACTGTCTCTCGCTTCTTCGGTATGAACCGAACCGATCTGATGCCATTCTTTCGGGTCATCCCCAATCCCATAGTCGAGCCGATAGCTCCCAAGATCAATGGGGAAGAACGGACCGCCTGAGACAACGGCAGTGCCCATAATCGGGAGCAGTCGATTAACAAAAGGTTTCTCTGGAGAATTGACTGCCATTTCAATAACTACAGACGTATCTCGGACCACCGGTCTCTTTTCGGCCAAGGAATTAATGAAGACCATTATTGAGGCATCAGTGGCAATAATGTCCCCTACCAGCGCCGATGAGAAGGAATGGAGCTGGAGCGATCGTCCCCTGGAAATGATATGGCTGAAGATACTGAAAAAGAAGAATACGGTGAAGCTGCATGATACTGTCCGTTGACAAGCCCTGTTATTCCCAGGGAATCGCCTTCTTCTGCCATAATGCCAGCCGCTCTCAGATAAGAATCTCTCACCGTTACATCAGAACCCTCTTGAAGAATGAGCCCCCACCATACATCCTCCGTGCTGTCCATTTCAAAGAAATACTCGATCCCACTGACGCTGTCATTCACAGCAGAAAGAGAAAAGTCTGTGACATAGTCCCCGTCAGGAAATGAAAGGGAGGCCTGACTGGAATCAGGGAAGGCAAACCAGAAGATATGGGGACCAGAATGGGTGTGCTGTCCAGCATGGTGGTGCTGTTGTCAAGCCCACAGATAAGATACTGATAGATATATTCGGCCAGGGCAGTGAAGAGACCGCCCCGGATGTTGAACTGGGCGCTGTCCAGTAGAAAAATGTCTCCCGTTAGTGAAAAATCGGCATCGATCAAGTTCAGGGTGCCTTGATTCAAAATAATGATGTTACCGTCCAGGAAGTATTCCCCTGTTATCGTCACTTCTTCGTCCGGGTCGTCTTCCCCGATAATCAAATCCTGCTGTGGATTCATCTTCACATCCATGTGGATGGACCGAAATGGAGATACGTTTCGCAACCCATTCGGTAGTAGCAAAGGGGGCAGGAGCACCTGTCGGCGTGCTCCGCACAGGCGAGCAACTCCTGCCCCTGCGTGAATGGAAACACTTCCGCGTATCGCATTCCACTCCTCTCAACCCTTCAGAATCTCATTCACAATCTCTACCACGTCCAGAATGTTGATGTATCCATCCCCATTCATATCAGCCGCCCAGAGCTCATATTCAGTCGGAGGAGGGCCGAGTCTCAGAATAATGTTTACCGTTCTGATCGCGTCTATGACATCAATTTGTCCATCGCAATTCACATCCCCTTTCATGCCGACATATTTTTTGAAGACATCACCGTTGGGTGTGGTACCGGCGTAGAGCCAACCGTCGGAAGCTCTCAGCAGACACAGTGCTTCTCTTGCCCCACTGAGGGGTCCGGTATTGACCCAGGTCTGGCCACCGTCGGTGGTTTTGTAAACAACCGAATCCGGCCCTGTCTGAAAGCCAGTGTAAATGGCTCCGTCCGGGCCCTCGGCCAGAGTGTAGTGCCGCGAGGCCTGGTGTTCGCCCACCATGACCATCTCAGTCTCTGTCCAGTTGGCACCGTTGTCCGTGCTTCGGTAGACGTGTCCGCCCTTAGCGTGGGCCCAGCCTGCAGCCCAGAGAACCCCATCGGAGGCTTGAATGATACACCGAACGTCTCCGCTATAGGGTAGGGGTGATGTGGTCCAGCTTGTGCCGCCGTCGGTTGATCTGGCGATACTCTGCGGATGGAGACCACCGGCATAGATTGTCCCGCCATCGGTCCCAAACAGGGCCAGCACGGCCTCCTGTGCCTCCGGCACTGGCGTCACCAGATCCCAAGTTGCGCCTCCATCGGTTGTCTTAAAAACCCTGCCGCCACCCTCAGGACCTCCAACCCCTGGCGCTGTACCTGCATAGAGAGTACTATCAGGAGTCTGAAGAAAGCATCTGACAGAAGTAGCCCCCTCCAGATCTGCGGTAGCCTCCCAGCTTACTCCTCCATCGGTGGTCTTAAAGACATCACCTTCAGGATACGTGCCGGCATAAAGAGTGCTATCAGATGCTTGAAAAAGGGCGTACACTCGATCGACTCCGGGGAGATCAGCCGTATTGACCCAGGACGTTCCTCCGTCAGTGGATTTGAAGACATCTCCATTGGGATATGTTCCGGCATAGAGGACCCCATCGAAGGCTTCGAGGAGACAGTAGACGAACTGGACCTCGGCCAACTCACCCGTCTTCTGCCAGCTCGAATTCTGATATTGAGCATCCGACTCTATGCTTCTGACCTCTTGCTTCTGACTTCGTGCCTCTGCCAACTCCGCCACCCAGATATCTTCCTCTCCATAAGAGCCCTCATTGGCCTCAGACCCGCAGTAAAATTTAGTCATATCCCAGGTCACAAAGGGGGAGCAGGCAGTGAGCTCGGTATTGATGGGCGAACCCAGATTGATCGGCTCTCCCCAGCCTGAATCTGTCCAGTTCGAAACCCAGAGGTCGCCCCATCCGTAAAGATCCCGATCCCAGGAGCCGAAATAGAGTTGCTGTCCGTCGGCTGTCTCCCTGGGCCAACCCTCGTAAAAACTGGTGTTCACTGGTGGCCCCAGGTTGGTGACACTGTCCCAGGCAGTCCCGTTCCACCTGGCTACCCAGATGTCGTTGCTCCCTTCACCCCCTGGCCGGTCCGAGGAGAAGTAGAGACGCTGGCCATCCAGTGAGATGCCTGGTTCGGTCTCCTCAAATGGAGTATTCACCGGCGGAGGAAGCATCACTCCCTCGCTCCAGCCCGAGTCGGTCCAGGTGCTCACCCAGATATCCTTATCAGGTGGATGAGGAGCGGCGTAGTAGAGTTTCTGGCCATCAGGTGAAATGAAGGGCCTGGACCCTTGAAGCCCGGTGTAGACCGGTCGGTTCCATGAGTTGGTGGTATCATTCCAGGTGGCCATACAGATGCCGGGCCCAACCATGGGTGGCCCATTGACATCAGAATAGGTAAAGATGATCGTTCTCCCATCGGCCGTCAGGCTGGGTGTGCACTGGTTGTTGTAATCGGTTAAGCCCTCCACTGGATAGAGAAGCCCCCAGTCATGACTGCTGGAAGGACTACTGAGATCGTACGTTGGCCACGGAGATGCTCCATTTTGATGGGACCCCCTCGCTTTTCGAAGCCGCTGACCTGGTTCACAAGCACTTACAGAGCCAACAACAATCCAGGCGACCAGAGCTGCCACAGCAAAGGAAAGAATCTTGTTACCCATCTTCACCCTCCTTTACAGTATTGGCGATCAAATCTTTGCTTTTTTTGGCGCGGCTTTGCCGCGCTATGAAATCTCTCGTCTCTACATGGCACCACCTCCCCACTGCCTTTAAGGAGTACAACTACCCGTACCCAAGATGACATTGACTATCCCCACCACATCCAAGACATTAACCTCTTCATCCCCGTTGCAATCGGCGGCCCAGAGCTCATATTCCGTTGGCGGGAGATCGATTTCCAAGATGATGTTCACCGCCCTGACTACATCAAGCACATCGACCTGGCCATCCCCGTTGATGTCGCCTTTTTTATCTTCAACTCCCGACTCCTTGTACTCAAAAGCACCAATATCGTATCCGTTACCCTCCGGCCTGGGATTTCCCTCATAGTCCTCATCGGACCCATTTACGTCTGTCCCACCATCTATGCACTCACTCCCTTGCTGAAGTTTCAGATTGTCGTTATCTGGATCGACGAATAATGGATCACTATCAATATTGTTTGTCTGTCCAGATACAGCCTCCCAGTCAGCGAGACTATCGTACAGAACATTACCCCATCCGAACTTCTCTTCGTTCCGCCAGGAATAAAGGTCGTTATACTGGACTAAGTTCCCACCGTCTTCCACTGCACCGGACAGCACCCAGATGGTAACTTGCGAAGCGCTCACAGCATTATTCACGACGATATTGTCGCCCCCATCAAACAAACCAATGGCGTGGAAGACACCTGTATTCCACACGCTGTTATGCCTGATAATGTTGCGGTAGCCGAGTATACCCATAGCAGCAAAGTTTCGCCCTTCATCTGCCCCTGTATCAAGCATCACATTATTTTCGATCACATTGTCGTTAGCGTAATCTGAGAGAGGACCCAACCACATGTGG
>JBHIER010000326.1:0-4412 GCA_046760705.1 bacterium | reverse complement strand
GGTCTATCAGAACCTTCTGCGGGACGCTGCCGCATCTGTATAGCTCCTTCACCTCTCCCACAGGATCTATGGCCACATCAAAATCTAAGGCGTATGAATGCATGAAGTCCCTGGCCTCTTCAGCCTCAGCTTGAGTTATTCCCAGGAGATGAAGCGAGCCAATTTCAAGAGCTACCAGTCTCCTCAAATTGGGAATGTCCACGTGTCATTCCGAGTCCCTGGGCTCGAAATGTCGGGCAAGGCAGGTGTAGCCGCAGATTCCATTCCGCGCTGCTGCCCATCCCCCCCTTGCGAACTTTGGAAAGTTCGGCTACATCCCCTGCTTCTTCGAGCTATGCAAGGCAAGACTCCTATCCAATCGGATCTTAGGCTTTAGTCTTTTATCAAGGGGTTGTTCGTAGGCTATCATAAAAGGAGTTTAACCTCCTTCAATTCCAGGAGAGATCGGAGTCCGATCTCTCTATGTCTCATCAGGTACTCTTTCACCAAACGGTACCCGAGGTAATTTCCCGCTCTTGGTGGAATATCGAGATCTGCATCACCCATCCAGAAGATCGTAAAATTCACCTCTCCCTTGAACGCCCGGTCGAGGGCCTGCCATAGATATTCCTCATTCTCCTGACACCAGCATAGCCTCTCTTGGGTAAAGAACAGGTACTCCCTCAAGGGATACTCCGGGAATGCACGCTCTGAAAAGGCAGTAGAGAGACCCTCCGCAAGAAGGGAACGGCCGGAAAGGTCACTTCCGTCGCAGAAGTAGGGTTCGTCGCTCCTCCACAGATGGCGCAGATAATGGCCATATTCGTGAGCAAATATGATGGGCAGCGCACGCCAGCTCTTGAAGCGTTCCAGTCCAAATCCAATAACCGGCTTTCCTCCGAGCTCGATAACAAATCCATCGGCACTGAAGAATCCGACCATAAAATAGACCTCAGGTTCCTGAGGAGCCTCGATCACACCGGTGCATTTCGACAAAATTCCTTCCGCCTCAGACTCCAGATCGAATCCCTTCAGAAGACTTACGAGGGTCGAATAGTCCCCTCTCTTCACCTTCTTTACCCTGTCCCGAATCTGGCCAATATCCATCCAGCGAAAGGTGCGCCAATAGCTCTCCAGAAACTTCCGGTGCGGACGAAGATAATACTTCTCGTATGCTTCCCAGGCATCCTGGTGGTCTAATGCATCGAGAAACTTGAGAAAATCGCGGTAGATAAAATGAAAAGGCATTTGAACAAACTCTATACACACATGTCTGTGGCTTGGACCGTCCTGACCCCGTTTCCCGATCTTATCGGGAGACGGGTAGTCCGGGATGTCATTCCTGCGAATGCAGAGCCTGCCCCGTATTTATTACGGGGAATCCTTGTCCCTGTGCATACAGGGATCTCATGAGGCAATAGGCGGAGATTCCGGGACAAGCCCGGACTGACAGACTGAAGTTTGTACCGCAGGTGGTTTATACGCTGTTTCTAAAGGCGAAAATTGACCGTTATCATCGTGTAGGTGAGCCCTACCCTCTCAGTCTCTTTCCGAGGATACGCGCCCCCGTTGTAAAAGCTTTTGCCTTCCGCCTTGGTGAAGGAATATCGTACGCCGAACTCCCCGCCCAGAGAGAAGTGATCTGTGTAGTAGTATTCTGCTCCGAAGGCAGTGGTGATTCCCCACGGACTCCACAGATCCTCGTAAAAGTCCTCATCGGGACCATAAGGATCATCCTCCTCGAAGTTGACAGAGGTGAAAGATTTGAACAGATCTCCGTAAAGATAGGGCGATACCTTACCTCTCTCCCTGTTCGTGAAATGAAATTTTACACCTACGTGGGGCATAAAGAGGGTTACCTCCTCTTTGCTCTTGTAACCGTCCCACGGGGATTCCCCCTCCCTGTCATAAAAAGAACGACCGTAATCTAAACCCCAGATAAGGACAACCTTTTTATTTGCCCCCACCTCCGCCCCAAAATAACTGTCCACCCCACTTGTCATGTATCTGCTGCTTCCTTCCATGGGGCCCAGAAAACGAAGCGGTGAGGATTTTATGCCGAAATTTACACCGGCGTGGGCCGAGGTGCCCAGCCCCCAAATTAATGCCACCAATAGAAAACATCTCTTCTTCACCGTTCTCCTCCTTTCGGTTTTTACGCTGGGACAGGAGTTGTGCTCCTACCCGAGCAGAAAAATTCTTAAGCCCCCGCTGAAAAACTGATCAAAGCAGGGAATGCATGGAGTTACCGCTTCAGCGGTTTATTTTATAACGGCCAGCTACTCGGGCACATCAGACCTACTACGCTGGCCCCTACACCCCTATATCCAGAATAGGTCGAACTGATGCGGGTAGGAGTACAACTCCTACCCAAGCCGATAGTTCAGGCAACTGGTTTTTGACTCAAAGCATCACCCCCTTCTTCATTTTAAAATTTCTCGAAATCTCACCGCATCTTCAGCCATAAAGACGTTGTTGAACATGCTGTAACTTTGGCTCTTTACACGACACATGTTGAGCAGAGAGCGTAAGTCTTCATCGGTGTATTTATAGCGATACCCCTCTTTACCATGCAGACGAAAATAGTTTATCCGACCAGACACAGAGGGCCGACTGAAAGGGTCGACGCCGTGGATAAGATTCAGCTCTGCGCAAAGCTCCTTGATCTCCTCATCATCCCACTTACCCCTGGGTTCCCAGACGAAGAGGAGATCCTCTCGTTCCAACGACTGAAAGAACCTCTTTAGGTTGCCCTTATGTTCATCGGAGGGAACAAAGCTCGCCGGGCATTGAAAGATAACGATCTTGGCTTTCAGTGCATGAACTATCTTCTTCGTCTCCTCCCAGGCCTCAAAAACCCGGTCCGTGGGTTTGAAAGAACCGTAATACTTCTTCTCACGCTCTGGTATCTCAATCTTGGCCTTTCGATACGTGGGGCTGGTGGGCTCGTGAGTGATGAGTTGCCAGGCTTTCAGTGAAAATTCAAAATCTGGTGGCGCCTGGTCTCGCCATTTCTCCGCTGTTTTAACCTGAGGAGGTTTGTAGAAGGTGTTTTGAACTTCTACGACTTTGAACTGAGAAAAATATTCCCCCCTCCCCATGGGAAACCCACAACAGCCCACTTTAATCATGGCACACCTGCGACCTATTTTCTCTGTGTCTCAGAGCCTCTGTGGCTCAAAGATTTTTGTTATCTCATCCCTTTCAAACCTGGGCACGTCGCGTAGTCTTCCTCCCTCTTCCACCTTCACCCCAAAGTTCTTCTCCCTGATTGTACCGATGACCGATGCTTGAATGCCATCTGACCCAAGGGCTTTGACCACATCCACAGTATCCTCTGCGCTCAGAGCGATCAGCAGAGCGCCTGAGGCAATTGCTCCTAAGGGGTCGAGACGAAAGTGGGTGCACAGTTCCATCGATTCGGAGAAGACGGGGATCTTCTCCCTCGTGATCATCATCCCTACCCCTGCTGCCTCACACAGCTCGTACAATCCCATCGCCAGCCCTCCTTCGGTGGGGTCGTGCATGGCGTGGACGTTGGCGGTCTGCGTCGCAATCTCGGCCTCCCGGACGACGCTGATCCCCGGATCATGGAGAAATTTCCGGCATCGTTCGAGGAACTCCTGGGAGAATGTCCGGCTCAACATTTCTCCCCGCTCACGGACCATAATCGACGTCGCCTCGATGGCGATCCCCTTGGTCAAGAGGATATCGTCTCCCACCTGAGCTCCGGAGGTGGTCACCAGTTTTGACCTCTCCAGCTCTCCCAGCATCTGGCCCACCACAATAGGTCTGTCTATGCCGGCCGTAATCTCGGTGTGGCCGCCGCAAAAGGAGATATTGAGGTTCCGGCAGGCCGATGACAGTTGTGAGAAGATGGATTCTGCCATCGGTTCGGAGGCATTTTCCTCCGGAAGGAGGACCGTGGCCAGAAACCATTTCGGTCTGGCCCCCATGGTGGCGATGTCGTTAGCGTTGATGTTGATCGTATACCAGCCGATCTCATCACTGGTGAAGGTGATCGGATCGGTGGTGGCCACCAGGCAGCGATCGCCAAAATCGATCACCGCCGCATCCTCGCCTATCTTCGGTCCGACAATCACCCTCTCGTCAACCAGGCAGAACTTCTCAAGGAGCTCTTTCAAATAATCGGATTTCAGCTTGCCAACGGGCAAAGGGCTGAAGGTTTTCATTGCTCCTCTTCAAAAAGCTTTCAAAGGCTCGTTTCCTTCAACCAACCCTTAAAATACTTCATCTCTACTTTTCCTATTCAGTGTCTGTCCTGAAAAACACCTGTCTCTCTGCCATTCTGAATCATGTCCTGAATCAACTTCAGGGTGACACAAAATCCGATCATGTCATGCTGAACTCGTTTCAGTAGACTTTACCAAAGTCAATTTTCCCCTGGTAAAATGGTAAACCCTTGCCCTCTT
>JBHIER010000325.1:0-4413 GCA_046760705.1 bacterium | reverse complement strand
GATTTACTGAAGCTTTAAACATCGCAGAACAAATTGGCGATAAGGCAGGTCAGGCAGATTCACTGGGTGAGATTGGCAAACTGTTGCGAAATACAGGACAATTCAAGGAGGCATTGGACTGTTTTCAGCGGATACTAAATATGCATAGAGAGCTTACAGACCCGGTAAAGGTAGCTATCGACCTTGAGAATATTGGTCTCGTATTTGAGGAGCAGGGGCATTATCAAGAGTCGCTCATCAAGTATCAGGAAGCACTGCAGTTGGAAAAGCAGTATAATATTCCTCCAGAGGATATCGCTATTACAGAGCGAAACATTGCCCGAGTAAAGGCGAGAATGTAATACGATGTCAGTTCATTATTCTATCGATTTTTCTTAGATACAAATGAAAAAAGTAATGAACAAATCAACTGTCGAAAGTTATACTCCTTATGTGAAATAGCCTATTCTGATTCATACCAATCTGAAAGGAATCAAAATGAACCCGATATCTGCAGAGGTTGTCGAAAAGACATGGAAAAGAGTAGCAGGAACGTCTCTACAAGAAGTACCAGAAACGATTGACCGTATGACCAAAGAACAACCGCTCATCCTCGCCTATCTTTTGGCAGTGGGTCATGATATCTTCAATCAGGACGAGCGGGAATTGTTGTTCTTTTTAGGTATGGTCATTTGGCAAATAATGTCCCAGGGGACTACGCGCCTGCCCAAAATTACAGAGAAGACTATAGATGAGGTGGAAGAGTCAAATCTCAAGATGCTTGAATATCTTGAGGGTGAGTCAGAGACAGGTTTTGTAGAGAGCGTTGAAGGGATGCTTGAGAATTATAATCAGCGGGAGGTCTTGGGATATGTGATGGAGGCCCTCATGGAGGAACCTGAAGAGGGTTGCCTGATCAGAGAAGAAAACAAGGGGCTTATGATGATATACCTGAAGACAGTTCTTGACTGTTTTGATAGGTGACGCTGTTTCAAAATTACCGGGAACGGATAAGTGTATGCTGGAGTTTAAAGGTGACATTTACGTGAAGAGGGCCGGTCTGTGGCTCGATCCGAAGGTGAAGAAACCGTTCTCCTTCGTATCCCACGGCCACAGTGACCATTTGCGAAGGCACCATCAGGTTCTCGTTTCCACTGGGACTGCCCTTTTTTACGAACAGAAATTCGGAGGGGCTGAAGTCTTAGCCGTACCCTTCAATGAACCTTTCTCAGTCAATGGCTGCACAGTCGAACTCTTCCCCTCAGGACACATGTTGGGTGCGGCGCAGATTCTCATCGAGGATGGCTGGAGGATCGTTTATACCGGCGATTTCAAACTGGAGAAAGGGGAAACGGCGGAGCAGGCTCAAACCAAGCTCTGCGACATTCTCATCATGGAGTGTACGTACGGGCTGCCCAAATATGTCTTTCCTCCCAGGGAGGAAGTGACCGAAGAGATCGTTCGATTTGTGGAACAGATCTTGAATGATGGTGGCGTCCCGGTGCTCTTTGCTTACAGCATGGGCAAGGCCCAGGAGGTGATGAAACTTTTGAGCCATCGCAATGTGCTCATGATGGTCCCTAAGTCTGTTTATGAGATTGCCAAACTGTATGAGCAAGCTGGGGTAACCTTCAGTGATTACGGACTCTTCACAGGCGGCGATCTGAGGGACACGGTTCTTATCGGCCCGTGGAGCATGAGACGTCTGGGTCTTCTGGACGGGATCACCAAAGTGCGAAAAGCTGCGCTGACGGGATGGGCCTTGGAACCCGCGGCACCCCGCAGATACAATGTCGATGCCGCCTTTCCCCTCAGCGATCATGCGGACTTTGACGGACTATTGGAGTACGTGCGGACGGTTCAGCCGAAGAAGGTGTACACGGTTCACGGGCCCCGCCGTTTTTGCACGTACTTGAGGGGGGTGGGCTATGACGCGGAACCACTGCCCTTGAAACTTTCGCCTCAACTGAGCTTGTGGTAAAAGGCCCTTGCGACAAGAACATTAAATGGTTAACTTTAAGAACGGAATAGGTCGAGCTGATGCGGGTGGGAGTTCAACTCCCACCCGAGCGTAGAAACAGCAATCGACTGAAGAGAGCATCCGAAAGGAGGGCACTATGGAAACCGATATTAAGGAAGTCTTAGAGCTTTGTCAGAAGAAACTGGACAGTTTGCGGGGGTATCTTTGACATCGACAAGAGGAAAGAACAGATCAAGGTCTTAGAGACCGATTCAGCCAGACCCGATTTCTGGAGCGATCAAGAGCGGGCTCAGCGTATCCTACAGTCCATCAGTCTCAAGAAGAGACCGCTGGAGCAATGGGAGTCCCTGAATCGCCAGCAGGAGGAGTTGGTCGTCCTGTACCAGTTGGCCGAGGAGGAGGGGGACCCCGAGACCATGGAGGAGGTGAGGCACTCGGTCGAAGAGCTCGTGGAAGAGATCGGGCGGCTGGAGTTGAAAAGTGTACTGAGCGATGAGGATGATCCCAAGAACGCCATTTTGGAGATCCATTCCGGGGCCGGCGGGACTGAGGCTCAGGACTGGGCCGAAATGCTCATGCGCATGTACCTGCGGTGGAGTGAACGAAGAGGTTACGAGACTGAGATCATGGACACCCAGCCCGGTGAAGAGGCGGGAATAAAGAGCACCGCTATTGAGGTGAGGGGCGAATACGCTTACGGGTATCTGAAAGCGGAGAAGGGTGTCCACCGGCTCGTGCGCATCTCCCCTTTCGACGCCAACCGCCGGCGACACACCTCCTTTGCCTCTGTCTTTGTCCTCCCTGAGGTCGACAAGCAGATCGAGGTTGAGGTCACGGACAACGACCTGCGCATCGATACCTTCCGGGCCTCGGGCGCCGGCGGACAGCACGTCAACAAGGTCTCCTCTGCGGTCCGGATCACCCATCTGCCCACAGGTATCGTGGCCCAGTGCCAATCTGAGCGGTCGCAGCACCGCAACCGTGAAAACGCTATGAAAATTCTTCTGGCTCGGCTCTACCAACACTACAAAGAAGAGGAAGAGAGGAAGCAGGCCGAAAAAGAGAAGGCCGAGAAGAAAAAGATCGAATGGGGAAGCCAGATTCGATCCTACGTCTTTCATCCGTACAACATGGTCAAAGACCACCGGACCGGGGTCGAGACCGGCGATACACAGGAGGTCATGAACGGCGACCTCGATCGCTTCATCAGCGGCTTTCTTCACAGCCTGAGAGAGGGTTAGAACAGATGCCTTGCCCCCTATTCCTGACCTCTCTCTGTCAGCCCATCAAATTGTCCTCCACATCCAGGAACTCCCGAGCTGTCAAATTGCTCACCGTTTAAGACCACATCTTCGAAACACCCCTGTGCTTCTGAGAGAGCGCTTTGCCCTTGACAGCCTTGACTGGAAGTAGTATATTAGGTTTGCCTTTACGAAATGTCCTAAATTTTTGAATCCCACAAAACGGGTGAAAGGAGACTGGATTGGAAGAGACAAGCGAGCTGCGCCAACAGCGCCTGAGAAAACTGGAGGAAATTCGCAAATTGGGGGTGAATCCTTATCCCCATAAGTTTGAAATCTCTCACTCCTCACGGACAATATTAGATACCTTTGACCAGTTGGAGTCTTCAAAAACGAAGGTTTCCATTGCTGGCAGGTTGATGACGGTGAGGCGTCACGGGAGGACGAGCTTCGCCCACCTGGCTGACGATGCAGGGCAGATTCAAGTATACATCCGGTCGGACGACGTAGGTGAGCAGATATACGGTCTCTTTCAACTGTTGGACATTGGGGACATCATTGGCGTTCAGGGTCCGGTCTTCCGGACGCGCACAGGGGAGACGACGGTTCTGGTTGAGGATCTGACACTGCTGTGCAAATCGCTGAGGCCGTTGCCGGAGAAATGGCACGGGCTCCGGGACAAGGAGATTCGTTATCGGCAGCGGTACCTTGACCTTATCATGAACCCGGAGGTGAAGGAGGCCTTCCGCATCCGGACCGAAGTCATTCGAGCCATGAGAGCGTTCCTCGATGGGCGCGGTTTTTTGGAAGTGGAGACACCGGTGCTCCAGCCCCTTTACGGCGGCGCCTCGGCCCACCCTTTCATCACCCACCACAACGCTCTGGACGTCGATTTCTACCTGCGTATCGCCGACGAATTGTATCTGAAAAGGCTCATCGTCGGCAGCTTCGAGAAGGTCTACGAGTTCGCCAAGGATTTTCGAAACGAGGGCATGGATCGGACCCACCAGCCCGAATTCACCCAGATGGAACTCTACCAAGCCTACGTCGACTACAACGATCTCATGGCCTTGGTGGAGGAAATGATCTCTTCAGTGGCCCTGAAGGTGCTGGGCAAAAACGATATCGAATATCAGGGAGAGCGCATCGATCTGGCCCCCCCCTGGCGGCGGATGTCCCTCTTTGAATCGATCCAAAAGTATACCGATGTCG
>JBHIER010000324.1:0-4433 GCA_046760705.1 bacterium | reverse complement strand
TCAGGGTAAACCCCTCCAAACGAATTCGATTGGCAGTTCAAGGATCAGGGTGCATAAGTCTCAATCGGATAATTTCATGAGAAGTCCGTATCACCATTTCCTGCTTGAGCGGGTTCCCTAACAGCAATGATTCCCTTAACACGTATTGTTGTGCGGCGAGCAACCTTATGTACTTGACTTTAGAATTTTTTAAACTATAATCCATAACATGCCTGTGATGAATCCAGTCCAAGCACGGGAATTCTTCCATCTGGTCTTTCTTCGGGCGCTGGCTCGATCGATCCCCCCTTCCACTTTCGCATTGAAGGGTGGTGCAAACCTGCGCTTCTTCTTCGGGAGCATCCGCTACTCGGAAGACATGGATATTGATGTCTGCGGAATAGCCGTCCACACCCTGCGCGAGAAAGTGATGAACGTGCTTGGTTCATCCGGGCTGTTGGATACGCTGAGGACATCCGGGATTGAAGACCTGCGGCTCCCGGACATGGCCCGCGCCAAACAGACGGAGACGGTGCAGCGATTCAAGATTGGCCTGCTGACCGCTGCAGGAGAAGATCTCGCCACAAAGGTCGAATTTTCCCGCCGCGGTATGGATGAGAGGATCCGTGCCGAACCAGTTTCACCAGAGGTCCTGGCAAGCTATCGGATGCCCCCCATGATCATCCCGCACTACGTCGCGCGGACAGCCGCCTTGCAGAAGGTTCGGGCGCTCGCCTCCAGGGCTCGACCACAGGCCAGGGACGTCTTCGATCTCTACCTGCTGAGTTCCCAGCCAGAGATTCTAGAGGCAGAACTCGGGCAAGAACTTTCAGCGAATGCTGTCCGCCGAGCCCGTGAGACAATATACTCCGTGGCGTACCAGCAATACCGGGACACGGTCCTCGATTTTCTCAGAGCTGAGGACAGGACGGCATATGACTCCCCGGAGATTTGGGACGAGATCAGGCTGCGCGCGCTTGCGGTGATCGGTGAGGGTGTGCTGGATGACGAGTAGGATGAGCGTTTCCCAGGCTGTTCGCACTGTTGGGAGCGCGGTCTTCACGACACGCCAGATCGCCGCTTTTCGCGGCGGTTCCCTTTCGGCCACCAGCCAGGGACTGTCACGAATGGAACAGCAAGGCCTTGTAAAGAAGGTCACCCGCGGCGTTTGGTGTGCCCCTGATGACCCAAGGTTCACTCCCTATGCGCTGGTGCCGTTGCTGGCCGGCGGCCATCGAGCGTACGTCTCCCTGATCTCTGCCTTGCATCTGCACGGCTTGATCGAACAGATCCCCGAGATCATGTTCGCCGTCACAACAGGACACACGCGGGTGAGAAAAACTTCGGTCGGAACCTACTCCTATCACCGTATCCACCCGCGCTTCTTTGCGGGATTCGATTGGTATCGGAAAAGACACGACTTTCTTGTGGCGTCGCCGGAGAAAGCGCTCGTGGATTCACTCTACCTGTCCAGCAGGAAAGGGAAGCGTTTCAGGTTCTTCCCGGAAATCAACCTGGGAGCAGACTTCGACTTCAAGCGTGCTTATGAATGGGTTGACCTAATCGAAGATGATCCATGGACTCGAGATTATGTTCTCAGAAGAATAGAGACCCTGGAGAAGGAAATAAGCTGATAATCCAGGCTTGTTTCGGGCAGACGGGCTCCAGCTCCCCGATCATCGCCCTGCGCCGACGGTAGGTCCCAATCAGGTCGTCGATGATCTCCTCAACGCGCTTGCTGTATCCGATTTACAGATAAGAACTCGCTTTTTGATAGGGGAAGTATAGGAGAAATGGGGTTGTGTGTCAAGAAAAATACGTCACAATATATGGGGGTCTTGGGTTATCCGGTTGCGCGGGGGGTTGTGAGGGATGCAAGGGCAGGGGAGGCGGGGCTTCGCGGCGGCTGAAATGCTTTGGAGTCGCGAGTGTCTTGGCTAAATCAGGGTAAATCCCTCCAACCGAATCCGATTGACAGTTTAGGAATCAGGGTGCATAAGTCTCAATCGGATAATCCGGGTCTTTGTGGACGTCGTTCTCAAAGGATGGGATCTGGGAATCCGCCTCCGGCCCAGAGGGGCCTACGCCCCGGCGGGAGTAATCTAAGTGGATTTGTACGGGTGGGGCATTGGCCCTGGGTTGGGGTCTTCTTTTAACCAGCCAGAGCCCCAGATGTTCCAATATCCTTCTGATGACCTCCTCATTTTCAATGAAACTGATAATCCTCATCTTCCCCTGGCATCTGGGGCAGGCAAGGGGATCTACCTCATAAATCTTTTGAATCAGTCTGGCCCAATTGCTCCGATATTCTTTTGAGTTCTCTTCTTGTTCAATAATATAAGGTATCACCCCATCCTGGTTTTTCTTTTGCCGTCTCCCACGGCAGACGTTACAGTAGTAGCCACAATAGCGGACCATCTGCTCTCCTTTATTGGGTATATGAGAAGACATAGCAGCCAGCCCTTCTAGGGCATCAAAGGCCTTCTGTTGTCTGCCGTCCTTTGATTTGTATATGACTTTGGATTCCTCTCGGATGTAGGTCATCCGCTCCTGTGAGAAAGATGCCCGGATAATATAGCGAGCGAGGTTTTCCCTTGCATCCTCCTCCGGCACAGTCTCTTGAAAAGACACCTTCAATGTCTCCCATGCACGTCTACTTAATTCAGAAAGGAGCTTACGGTCGTAGAGGAAATATCTGCGGAGGATTTTGGGTATGCTGAAGATGAAATGGCGGTGAGGGACTGCCTTGATCACTTCTTGGCAGAGCCATTCTCCGAATTCAATCACCCTCTTCTGATGGCAGGATGGACAGAAGTGCCGACGCTTGCAAGAAAATGCCAAAAGATACTCATGGCCACAGTCTCCACATTCCACACGAGCAAAGCCATTGTGCAGGATATCGCAATCAAGACAGCGATAGATCACCTTTCTCACATAAGAAGCGCTCTTCATAGACCTGTTCAAATCTCTCAAAATGGTCTTCGACACACCGATAATAGGCGGAATCCCGGAATCCCGAAGATTGCGAGGCCGGTAGATAGAAGAAATGTTGGGCATGGTCTATTACCTTATCTTCATTGCATTGTTCAAAGCTGTCGTACTGGTCGTTCAGCAACCTCCACAATGGAGACCCCTCGGGTTCCCTGGGATGATAAACCCTCCTTTTGTAAGAATAATCTTCCGTCATTTACAAAAAAATAGCCCTTAACCTCAGTGCCTTAACCAGCAAAGATAAGGATTGAGGCCTTTGTGTCACACCTACTATGTACCCACTCTACCTAAGCTTAACGCAAATCCCTGCTGTTTGGAATATCTTACAATAAAATTCCCTTGCCGTCAATCAAAGAGTAAGATATAATTTACATTATGAAAAAACTAGGTAAGTTTATGAAGGAAAAGAGAGAGGCAATGGGTTTGTCTCTAAGGGATGCTTCAAAACTCTCAGGGGTCTCCCACACCCACATAAGAGACATAGAGGATGGAAGGAGCATTCCATCCTTTGAAATGGTTATGAAGTTTCTTAAGGCTTACATGGTAGATATAGAGGAATTCCTGAAACAGACAGGATATCTGCCTCCTAATGTAGAACCTGAACGTGTAAGAGAATCAAAACGTCTGCCTATAATTTCATGGACCCAGGCTGGTAATTGGCAACAGATATGCGATACTTCTCAGTATGGTGATCATGGGGAATATGTAGAAACCGACGCAAAAGGGGTCTTCGCTCTCAGGGTGAGGGGTGACAGCATGGAGACTGAATTCCACGAGGGAGATATCATCGTTATCAACCCTTATCTGAAGCCGGAACACAATGACTTTGTGGTTGTCTCTAATGAGGAGGGGGAGGCAACTTTCAAGCAGCTCAAAAAGTATGGCAGAACACGAGTACTCCATCCTCTAAATTCTAAATACGATGACATTGGACTTAGTAAAGACACTGAATATAGAGTGGTTGGCGTGGTGATAGAGAAAAAGAAAAGATATCGATGATATCATAAAGGGGTTAGGGGGGTAATCGAAAAAGAGGGAAAAAGATCGAATTCGCCGAAACAAATTTCAATCCCCTGAAACCTATGCTCAACTGCAAATTGCATCGCCTCCTGATAATTTTTCTTCAGGCAAAGTGAATACGTAGATAAGGTTACCTTGGGCACATTCAAACACCTCCGTCACCGCGAACGCCACTATTACTATTGAGACCATGAGAAAGGATTTTTTCGTTTTTAGGGGTCATTGACGGGTAATTTCATTGAAAGAGGACTATTGACATTTACCATCCCAACGAGAGGAGACCGGTTCTATGCGGCCGTTGAAAACCAACAGTGCATTTACTTCCCCAGGACCTTCCAGCAGCGGACCCTTCGGCCTTCTTCCACGGCATAGAACTGTATCTCTTCTTTCCGGCAGCGATCTTCCACCAAGGGGCATCGCCCCTGGAACTTGCAGCCGGGAGG
>JBHIER010000323.1:0-4450 GCA_046760705.1 bacterium | reverse complement strand
GCAGGCGGGCGGGCTTCGTGACCGTCACCGTCACCCTCACCCCGGGCTTCTCCCGTGTCCCAACTCAACCTCGATCTTCTCCCCCCTCTGGCCGGAGGCCTCCAAAACCCCATCGACGAAAAGGGAGATCTGTCCTCTATCGATCTCTACCTTGAGGAGATGACCACGAAAAGGAAGTCGGTCAACTCGGACCCAATCCGTCTCGAAGGGCAAAGGATCGATCACCACTCTTCCGTCCCCCTGGGGTTGAACCCCGACCAGGTATTTCAGGATGAGGTCCACCACCCAGGAATGTTGATAGTCATCCACGCCTCGATAGAGAGAGGGTTTGCCCGAAAAGGGATTGTAGTGCTCAAAACAGTTGGGAAATCTGACGTCGTCCTTTGCGAACATCGTATGAATGAACTTCGTCATAAGTTCGACCACACAAGTTTTGAAGGACCCATCCACATCCTTCGCCACATGGGCCAGGGCCTCAACCATGTGGCTGTTGGTCATGGGCCACACCCGCCCGTTCCACGGGCAGTGGTGCCGTCCTCCCTTCCATTCGGCCTCAGGGCTGAAAGAGGGTTCGTCGCAGCTCAAGGTGGCCACGGGGAAGGCCGTCCAGAACTCCTCTGGGTTGAGCAAGTGGCGTCTCAACCCTCTAATATGACTCTCGTCAACTATTTCGGTCATATAAGGGTAGAAGCAGGTCACAGCCTTCACCTTTGTGCGCTCCATCGTCCTGGGATCGACATCGTAGAAGATCTCATCCGTAGGGTCCCACATCAGTTCTAACACCGCCTGTTTGATCCTTTCCCCTGCCTCGCTCCATTCCTTCCCGTCCTCTGTCTTGCCCAGTCTGTCGGCCATAATAGCCAAGGCCCTCTTTAAACAGTACATATAGACTGTCGCCTCCACACCTTTCAGCCGGAAGTGGTCGCCCCATCCCCACGTATCGGCCTCCTGGTGCACTGCCAGATATCGGCTCGAATACTCCTGGCCTGTCTCGTAATGGTTCCGGACATCGTAGAGTCCGCACCCCTCGCCATCCCGCTCCTGATCAAAGTAGTTGGCGTATCGGATTAGTGAGAGATAGGCCTCTTTCAAGAAGGCCTCATCCGGATGGATGGCGTCAACCTCCAACACGCTTTCACCCCAGTTGGCATGATAGAACTCATCCTCCTCCACGCCGTGGGGGAAGAGGCGGCCCGGATAGTCACCGCGTTCCCTCTGGTTTCGAGCAAAATTGAGAAAGCTCCCCCGGGCCACCTCTGCGGTCTCCATCCATCTCGTCTCCCGCATGTGGGCCTGGGCGCTGTAAGAGATGGGCAAGTGAAAGTACCCCGGACCCTCACACACAGCGGGAAAGTGTATAACCCCCTCGTCTCCAGAGACGGTAAACAATCTTAGACCGTACCATCGATACCAGTAATATTTTTGAAGGTGCTTGTCCGAGCACTCAAAGTACGGGACGCGCTTGAAAAAATCCCTCCAGTTGCGTATGCTCAGTCGGATCGGATTTTTGGCCTTCAGTGTCTCAGTGAGTTTGGACGATGAATCTCTCACGGTTTTAGATATGTTCGCCACAAAACCTGTGGACTTTCGAGCATGCGGGTTCAGCTTGAGCGGAGTATGGAGAGCCAAATAGAGGAGTCCGCCAGCACGGACCCCCTCGACCTTCTTCTCGTTCGGGAGCTTTCCGCCACAGAATTTCTCATAAAAGGGGGTGTATTCCCACTGGGGCAAATTCGGGATCGGCTGTGAAACGTTGATGCTGTAAGAGGCAATTTTGCGATTGATCCCCAAGCTGCAGGCAAGGTCGTATCCCTTAATCTTTCTGGCGAAGGAGATGGTCTTTCCGTCACAGGTCACATCTGTCAGGGAGCCTTCTCCCAGGGAGCCTTCTCCCAGGGAGCCCTCTCCCTGGGATGTCGGCTGTGCGGTCCACATGACGAGGTGTACGGTCCGGGGTTCTTTTGATGCATTTTTCAGCGTCAACTCAGAGACCAAAGAGTCGTTCGGTAAGACGGCCCTCCGTTCTGTGAGCTCGATGTTGCCAGCCACATGATACGTCTGAGTCAGAAAGGCCGGGCACCACTGCCGGGACTGGAACCTTGGGGTGAGCACTCTCGCTTTTTCGTCCAGCAGGGTAACCGCAAAGACCGGCTGAAGTTCATACCCGTAATAGTGGGCCCCATCCCAAAAACCCAGTTGGTCGAGCCACTGAGGATGCGTCGGTGCCCAGACCAGAGCCTCACCCCCTCCGAGGAACCATTTATCGTTCCGACTCAAGTATGTGAGAATATCAATCTTCACCATCTTGAAACAGCCCCATATACCACTTCATGTCTGTCTGCCTCCCTTTTTGTGCAATTTTGTGCCCTTTTGTGGCCTTCTATCATTTGTGCCCTTTTGTGGCCCTCTGCCATCTACTAAGATATGGGAAATTCTGCCGACTGACAACGTATAAATGGAACGGAACTATTCGGTCTACCTCTCTGGATAGCTTCATCAGACCTGTCATTCCGGTTCCGACGATAGGAGGATACCGGAATCTCCTAATGGAATGCGGAGATTCCGGCATTGTGCTCCGCTTCAGCCGGAATGACAGTGCATAGTTGAATAGCTGCAATAAAGCTTCAGTTGTTGGAGTGATTGGTCAAGGGAATATTGAGAGAAATTGGGCCGAATGGGGACAGCATCTCCTCTCTCCGTAGAGGCGGACACGTTCCTGTCCGCCCGTCGGACAGGCATAAATCCAGTCCTTACAAGATCAAGCAGCAATAGCGATCGAGATGGAATCAACAGAGGCCAGCCTCAATGAGACCAAGATGGCCTCTTACCTACCACGAATTTCATCAATTGCTTCATGAGAACCCTGTATATGGTCTCTGCCCACTGACAACCGATAGAAATAGATCCCGCTGGCCACATCTTTACCATTGCTATCCTTTCCATCCCAAGTGGCAGAGTGATAACCAGGAACCTTTGGTTCATCTACCAGCGTCACCACCATCTGTCCCAGGATGTTGTAGATTTTCAGGGTGGTGTGGACGGGACCACTCACCGATTCCCGCTCACCAGTCTCTGGCGGGTGAAGCGGATGTGGGTCGTGGGATTGAAGGGATTGGGATAGTTTTGGTGTAAGGCAAAGGCGGTACCGCTAAGTGGAATGGAAATTTCCGAGCTTAAACATCGAGCTGAAGGTAGATCGCTGAAAATACAAGCTGCAGTGGGAGCAGTAAATCTCACCTCCCGATACCGATTCCCGTTTTGGCCACGGCTGAAAAACCGTTCCTACGGTGTTGGTCTTAGGAACGTCTCTCCTTATTTACTGGCCGGAATCAAGCCCTTCTGCCTCTGTTTACTCGATGACCCACGCGCGAATGAGAGAGCGATAGGATACGCCTTTCAGCTCAGCTAATTGTTTGATCGCCTCTAAATGACGATGTTTCAGCCTGAGGCGGATCGTTCTTTGCAGTTCGGGTGACAGCTCAATCGGGTCCAGTCAACGATCCAATGCGCTTCATTTTCCGCTTGTGATGTTCTGCTCCATCTCGGCACGGCTCTATGTTTTTTGCGAGCGCCGCTCTGCGATGAGCCCCCAAAACTTGCTGCTGCTTCCTAATTGCAACTGCTCCTCATTCATGCCTTCGACACCAACAATAAGCGCCACGGGTTTCCCGTTGCGCGTGATGACCACACGCTCGCGCTGGGCGTGGTTGACACAGCTATCCAGAGTCGCCTGTTTAAGACCGACCGTTTTCATAGTATTTCCTCCGTCGTTTTATTTGGCTGCTTATCCCGAGGCCACACTTTCGGCGTATTCGACGTTATACATGTTATTACATTAAGCCTACCGCACATAACTTCCATTCTCCCTTACGGTTTCTGACTTCCTGAACGGCTTCTGCTATGTCTTGTTCGATCTCTTCTGAAGCCTTTGCTGCTATCTTTTCTTATAACAGAGATCCTCGACCGAGCGTACCGTGTCCATACAATCAATTGTAACAGCAGGCCCTGTCATATCGATGCAGAACGGACCGAAATGCACGGTGTTTTGCCAATTGCCTGCAATATCCTTGCTCCGAATGTGAACATAGTGACTGCCCCCTTCGGATAATTCAGGACTGGTTGCCGATTCAACACCCACAGAAATGTCAACCGTAGTATCGGGCAAAGTGGAATCTGAAGTGTCCCAAGCGATCGAATATCCTTCAACCCCACATTCACTGGGAAGATCAGTTGCATCAACCCAAGTCACCTCAACCATGTTGTCATTGGACCACTCTCCGGTTGTGTGACTCGGACTTTCCACGTTGCTCGGATCACTGGGAGGAGTTGTATCCTTGTAAAATTGCCAGCTCCACTCTCCTGATTCACCCTCTTCATTCCCATCATCATCGCTTGCCTTAAAGTAGATGGCATGACCGCCTGCAGACAAATCTGAGAACGATGACTCAGG
>JBHIER010000322.1:0-4450 GCA_046760705.1 bacterium | reverse complement strand
TCACCTGAGGCCGGGGTCACCCCTTTGCCCTTGCCGGTGGCCGGAGGAGGCCTGGGAATGCAGTACTTCGGATCAAAAACCAGTACGAACTGGAGCGCGGCCAGGGGCTGATCCGCCTCGACCTCGACGGGAATCCACAGGAGCTTGTCACCTTCACTTTCAACCCCTCTTCCTATCCATGGGTCCCAATATCTCGTTCACAATCATAATAGCGTCGATGATGTTCACCTTGCCGTTGTCGTCGAAATCCGCAGCCCAGTATTGGGAGGCACTGGGCTCAAGCGAGCCCAATATGATGTTGACCACCCAGACCACATCGATGATGTTGATGGTCCCGTCTTCGTTCACATCTCCCTTTGTCGGAATGAACTGCAGCCACTGGAGGATGTTGGACATGAGGGTTACTCGCATCGGCCCACTTTCGCCGACTATGAGATCGATCCCTGCTAAGCCGACGGCAAAGTAGACGAGTCGATAGTCGCCCCCGTACTTCACCCCGGCTGCCTCTCTCGACGGACTGTACTCCAGGGTCACACTTGCCCCAGCCGTGGGGGCTATGACGTCCGGACTCTCCAGGTCCGGACCGACCAGAAGCAGTCCCAAATCACCTGTGATCGGATCGTCGGTGACCCCTTGCAAAAACCCATCTGAGGAGACATCCCCGACGAACTCAGCACGGAGGTAATCGGTATAAAACTCCGCCCCGTTGCCCATCTCGACAAGATCGTGGCCGATATCCTGGCCGCTCAGAAAGAGTTTCCCCCCGCTATCCAGGTAAGATGATAGAGCAACTTGATCGGTGAGTGTCAGGGTGTTGTCCCTCGTCAGCCCGGTAAACCACACCACCATTTCGAAGTCGCTCAGGGTATCACCGGGTGCACCCTCTTGGGAGACATCCCACATTTGAAAGGGGATCGCATTGGCCGCCAGACATTGCTCGTACACAGTCTCATAGGAGTCACCGCCATCATCGTTCACCAACAACAGCGTCGGTGAACCGATGGTCAAGTAAAAGCTGTCCACACCTGTATATCCATTCGGGGTCGTAAACGTGAGATCAAACTTGGTCAGGTGGGTTTCGGCTGACGGGCCAACGCTGAAGAGAAAGGGAGTCTGGACATTTTGCGCGCTCTGGCTGTGGGCCACGTCCCCGTACTCGGCAGTGGCAGCGGTAACAGTCACATCGGGGTCATCGGTGCTCAGTGTGGCCGAAAGCCCATAGGCAGCAACGCCGGAGTTGACGATCTCCACAGTCAACTCCACCGTCTCGCCAGGGTCCGGTCGGCTATCGCCATCACCATCATCATCGATCGAGTACCAGAGGTAATTGACAATAGGGGTAGTGACTCCCCGCGCCTCCTTCAACACCCAGTTGTAGGGATCGAGCAGCAGCTCCGCAGGCTCTTGGCCCACCGTAAATTGGAAGGTCTCAGACTGTTCGTCGGAAAGAACAGTCTGATACAGAGTATCCCCAGCGGTGGTGACTATGCCGATGTCCAGTGGCATGGTGAAGACGGGTCCTTGCTCCTGGATTTGGTCGATGAACCCTCTGATCAAATAGTCACTGCCCACCACACTTTCTACCTGCCACCCCCAATAGTATTCGGGATGCCAGGACTCGTATATCCACTCCTGGAAGAACCAGCTCAGATCCTGGTTCGAGACTTGCTCGCATACGGCCTGAAAATCTTCGGTGGTAACGGTTCCAAATTCGTATTGGGCCCGGTACTCGGCCAGGATTTGGAAGAAGAGGCCATCCCCCACCACATGCCGAAGCATGTGCAGAACCCAGGCTCCCTTGTCATAGACAACTCCGGCAACTACCTCGAAAGGGTCGCTCGTCTCGTATCGATAGATCGGTTGGCTATACGAAAGCGCGTTCAATGTCACATCCATATACTGATGGTAGACACCCATCCCGCCCAGATCCCCGAAATAGAGGGCCTCCGAATATGTGGCAAATCCCTCGTTCAACCAGGTGTTGTGCCAGTCTTTGTTCGTCACCGCATCACCCCACCACATGTGGGCCAATTCATGGGCCACCACATCATCGTAGTCGTGATTACCTGTTATGAGGAAATTGCCATAGAACGTAATCGTCTGATTCTCCATAGCCCCCCAGGTACCAAGGTATGAGGCCATGCCATACTTCTCCTCAACGAAAGGGTATTCGCCGTATATTGAGACGAAGTACTCCATCATCCCGACTGTGACGTCAAAGTCTTCCACAGCGTCGTTGTAATCCTCCGGAAAGACGTAATATTGGATCTCCATAGGATCCTCGCTGGCGGGGTTGTAGTAGTCTGAAAAGGACTCATAAACTGCTGCAGCCAAGGCGACCAGATACGTCGAAATGGGATATCCCTCGTGCCAGTAATAGGTCTTGGTGTTGTTCGGATTTTCCGTGACACTTCTGAGGATACCATTGCAGACCACGATGAGCTCCTCGGGAACAGTAATAATCATGTTCACCGAATCGGCTTTGTCGGCTGGGACGTCCTTGCACGGCCACCAGCTTCGGGCAAAGTAGGGATAACTATCAGTGGACACTGCTGGCGAACCGCCATGGGTGTCAAAATGTAGTCCCAGTCCGCTCTCCTCAACCGGTTGGCCTGTATAGGCAATCGAAACTCGAAACGTCTCCCCAACGCCGTACGATCCGTCCAAATTTATGGTCAGCAGATCGTCAGCGTGAGTGTACCCTGAAGCATCTCCTGTAACTCCAGTTACGGTCATGGTATTTGATAGATTGACGACAGCTTGAGTCAAACTCTCTATTCCACTCTCCGCCCGGATTGTAACTGTTCCCGTAACGGTCTGAGTTGAAGGATCGATACTGAGGTCGAGCTCGTAAAAGCGGACATCAAAATCCTCTTGGCCCGGAGCGGGGGCCAGTTGAACTGTAACTCTCCCCGCCAGCTTCTGCCTCCAGGCGTGCCTCATTCCCTCGTGGGCTCTCCGTTTCTGGAGAAAAAAGTTCCCATCAAAGACTTCTCCCAGCACCACCGCAGAACAGAGGACCAGCATCAATGAAAGAACCGTCACCCTTCTCATTTCGATTCCCTCCTTTGAAAAAAGATGGACTGACACCCATATCTCATCCTCCAACAACATCATCATATTATTAAATAGAATAGCCTTTGTCAAGAACTTTTTTCAATGTGTAACTATTCTCTTCAGGCTTTCCCTCTGGATAACTTCACCTCACCTGTCATTCCGGTTCCGACGATAGGAGGATACCGGAATCTTCCCATTGAATGCGGAGATTCCTCCATTGCGCTCTGCTCCAGCCCGAATGACAGTGCTTAGCTGAATAGTTACTTCAATGTTTACAATAAATCTGCTCTCCTCGGTTCAGCATCAGGATTGCAAATAGCATCCATCAAATGGCCCCTCATGCCCTCGACCCAACCTTGGAACAATGTTGCCGATAAACCAATATTTGTGTTCAGAATATGTACTTTAGTCCAAAAAATGAACACGGGTACGATCTGTTTCAAATTTCGTTAAAACATACGCTTATATAGGTCAAGCCCGAAGAACGTTCGTACATTGAACAACAAACTGCAACGGATGCTGGCAAATACCATCTGGTCACAAATTCTAAATGGGGAGATAAGTTTAAGTTTTGCAAGACTTTGGGGTGCACTTTGCCAGCTTTTTGTCTGCTGGGACTCAAGATGGCACAGATTTCGCTGCATGAGAAATACGTAGTGATTCGCCATCTTTGTTTTTGATGGACAAAAAAATAGGAAAAACATGGAGGTTGAGAAGATGAAGAGTATTAAATTTATGATTCCGCTCTTAATTGCCTCGGCAGGTTTACCCGCACAAGCTTCCGCCCAACCGGATATCAGACTGTCTGCAAACAGTCACGATTTTGGAAATGTAGAGGTTGGGAATTCTGAGGAGTGGTTTTTGTTTGTTTACAATGATGGAGATCAGGTTCTAAGTTTTACTTTGTCATCAAACAATTCAAATTTTATTATCGATCCTGACTTCTTACCTGATGTCGGTGCAGTCGTTGACCCGGGAGAATCTTTCCTGGTCACAGTCACGTTCAGTCCTTCCTCGTCGGGGACAAAAAATGGCGTGCTGACCGTATCCAGCAATGATCCAGATGAGCCAACCCTCTATGTTGACGTAACTGGCTATGGGTTTCTTGATAGTGACGGTGATGGTGTTGAAGATGACAGTGACAACTGTCCCACAGTCCCCAATCCCTCTCAGGCCGACGGCGATGGGGATGGTCTGGGTGATGCCTGCGACAATTGCCCTACTGAGTCCAACTCCTTACAGAGCGATGGCGACGGCGACGGAGTCGGTGATGTCTGCGACAATTGCCCCACAGTCTTCAACTCCTCCCAATCAGATAGTGATGGCGATGGTCTGGGTGATGCCTGCGACAGTTGCCCCAATGATCCGGACAACGATGTGGACGGGGATGGGG
>JBHIER010000321.1:0-4456 GCA_046760705.1 bacterium | reverse complement strand
TATACGGTGGGGGACAGATGTAGACAGTGTTATTCTTGTGTTCGAATCTGCCCGGCCAACTCAATCAAAATTGAAAAAAGCTGCGTGATAACCATCGAGGCTCGGTGTATCCTCTGCGGAAGCTGCGTGAAGGTCTGTCCCCAGAATGCCCGCAGCTACAGGAGCGGGCTGTCTCAGGTTCTCCAATTTATTGAAAGTGGCCAGAGGACCGTTGCCTGCCTTGACCCGTCCTTTCCGGCCATACTGGATCGGGGGACCCCCAGGCAACTGGTTGCGGCTCTGAGAAGATTGGGCTTCGCCGAGGTCTGGGAGGTGGCCTTCGGAGCCGAGCTGGTCAGTCGAGTCTACCGAGAGGTGCTTCAAGGCCAAGGCCAGGGCCCGATCATCTCATCCTTCTGCCCTGCCGTCGTCTCTTATGTCGAGAAGTTTGCTCCGCAACTGATTACCAACCTAGCCCCCATCGTCTCGCCCATGATCGCCCTGGGCAAGATTATTAGGGAAAGACATGACTCCCAGGCCAGGGTGGTCTATGTCGGATCCTGTCTGGCCAGAATCGGGGAGATGCAAGACCCTCGTGTGGCTGGGGTGATCGACCAGGTCTTGACCTTTCATGAGATAAGAAAGCTCCTGGACGAGCGGGGCATAGATCGAGAGAGTCAAACCGAGTCGGAATTCGATGGGCCGAAACCCTACATGGCACGGATGACGGCAGTCTCCGGGGGGCTGTTGAAGTCTATCGGGGAGGATTTCGACGTGCTCAACGACCAGATCAGCATCACCTCAGGGAGATACCGAGCCGTCCGGGCCATTCAACAGATTCATAACGGCAGGGTAGCCGTCAAATTCCTCGATGTGCTCTTCTGCGAGGGGTGCATCGACGGCCCCATTCGAGACGTGGAGATATCGATCTTAGGTGGCAGGCAGATCGTTGCCCGGTACACCAAGGGGGAGACGGCAAACCAGGACCCTCAGCATACCCTGCGAGAGATGGACCGATTCTCCTCCCTCGATCTTCACCGGGAGTTCACCCTTCAGGACATCAAGTTGTCCGTCCCCTCGGAGGAGGAGATTCAGTCCGTTCTCCGGAGGATCAATAAGACCGAGCCTTTTGACAATCTCGACTGTGAGGCCTGCGGCTACCGGACTTGCCGTGAGAAGGCCGTGGCCGTTCTCCAGGGGTTGGCTGAGATCGAGATGTGTCTGCCGTACCTGTTGGAGCAGTCCAGGGAGATTTACGCAAGATTGGAGAGCTCGCACAAGGAGCTGCAACGGGCCCATCAGGAGTTGGAACAGGCGCAGCAGCAACTGATTCGAACCGAGAAGCTGGCCTCAATAGGGCAGTTGGCAGCAGGCGTGGCCCACGAGATCAACAACCCTCTGGGAACGATCACCATCTACTCCCATATGATGATGAGGGAGCTGAAGGAGGGCGATCCGAGGAGAGAGGATCTGCAGATGATCGTCGATGAGGTCGCCAGGGCTAAGGAGATCGTCAAGGGACTTCTGAGCTTCGCCCGAGAGACGGTGCTCAAGCCCGGCATGGTCAACCTCAACACTGTCATCGAGGACGTGTTCGGCCTCATTGAGAATCAGTCCCTGTTCTTCAACATCCGGTTGAGGAAGGAGCTCGACCCATCCCTGCCCGCCATGTTTGTCGATGCGGCTCAATTGAAGCAGGTCTTCTTGAACATTATTCTCAACGGCGCCGAAGCTATGGAGGGGGCCGGGGAACTGAGGGTGAGCACCAAGCTTCTGCCCGACGGCAAAACGGTTGAGGTGACGTTTGTCGATACAGGGCCGGGAATCCCAGAAGAGACATTGGGCAAACTCTTCGATCCCTTCTTCACCACCAAAGAGAAGGGAACCGGTCTTGGGCTGGCCATCGCCTACGGGATAGTCGATCGACACGGTGGATCGATCGATGTCCACAGCCAGACGGGAAAAGGAACAACCTTCACTGTTGTGCTCCCCGTAATGGATGAGGGCGACCGGAGGCTCATGCACACCGTCTCGGAGAAGGAGAGCCCCGTATTGATAGGAGGAGTGTAACGGTGGAAAAGAAGGCTAAAATCTTGGTGATCGATAACGACGTCGATTTTGTGGATATGAACCGCGCGGTCTTAGAGCACCACGGATACGAGGTGGTGACCGCCTTCAGCGGAAAAGAGGGGCTTGAGACCGTCAAACTGGAGCGGCCGGATGCGATCGTCCTCGATCTGATGATGGAGAAGCACGATACAGGATTCGCCCTGGCCAAAGAGCTGAAGGCCGATCCTGTCTTCAAACATATCCCCATCTTGATGTTGACCTCAGTGGCTGAAGCCACCGGATTCAAGTTCTCACTGGAGCAGGACGGTTATTGGATGAAGACCGACGATTTCGCCGACAAACCGCTCTTGCCGAAGGAACTGGTGGCGAGGATAGAAAGGTTGTTGAAAAGGGCCAAGGGTGAAAGCGAAAAGGAGTGAACTCCACACCGGCCGCTTTCCCAACTCCCTGGGCCCTGAGACCTAAGGGACGAACGATTTGATGTCTTGAGGAACGAATGGCTGAGCAGGCCCACATCTTAGTTGTCGATGACGAGCGGGGGATTCGTGAGGGGTGTCGGAAGATCCTGTCGGCCGAGGGATTCGCAGTGGAAACGGCCGAGGACGGGAAGCAGGGGTTGGCCAAGGCCAAAGATGGGGAATACGACCTCATCCTGATCGATCTGATGATGCCCGGAATGGGCGGGATGGAGCTGTTGGGTCATATCCGCCAGTTCGATGCCGAAATCATCACCATCGTCATCACCGGCTACGCCACAGTGGAGACGGCTGTGGAGGCTATGAAACAGGGGGCCTACGACTATATCCCCAAACCCTTCACCCCAGAGCAGTTGCTGGCGGTGCTCAACAGGGGCCTGGAGACGAGAAGACTCCGGCTTGAACGGCAGCGGCTCCTCGAGGAGCGGGACAGAAAGCTTTTAGAAGTGGCCAACGAAAAGTCCCGGACGCGGACCATCATCGGATGCATGGCCGACGGTGTGCTGGTCGTCAATCGCCAGGGGCAACTGGTCCTGTGGAACCCTGCTGCGGTCACCCAGCTCAACCTTAAAAACACCACCGAAACGGGCAGACCCTTATCTCACTATGTCCAACACGAGGGGTTGCAAAAACTGATCCACTCCGCTCTGTCCCCGGAGGGGTCGGGCTACACCATGATATCTCAAGAGATCACCCTCGGGGAACAGGGACAGAAAGTTTTGATGGCCGATGTGGCCGCGATCACAGATGAGATGGGTGAGACTTTGGGTGCAGTGGCCGTGCTGCGCGACATCTCCGAACTGGTGGAGATCGACCGGGTCAAATCCCAGTTCGTCTCCATGGTGGCCCACGAACTGCGTACCCCCTTGGCCGCCATTGAGGGCTATGTGGAGACCAGTCTAACAGGCGCGGCCGGCGACGATCCGGCCACCAACCGAAGGATGCTCAACAGGGCCAAGGAGAGGGCTCACACCCTCCTTGAGCTGGTCAACGATCTTCTGATGGTCTCCAGAATCGAAGCCGGCAGGATCGCTAAGAAAAAGGAGCCTCTCTCAGCGGCGGAAGTGGTGGAGAAATCGGTTGAGCTGCTGGGAGAAGAGGCCGCGCGGAAGAAGATCACCATAGAGGTGAGCATCCCCAAGGACGTCCCGCCCATGGTCGGCGACAGGAACGATCTGGAACGAGTCTTCATCAACCTTTTGACGAACGCCATAAAATACAACGTGGAGGGCGGGCGGGTGACCGTTGAAGCTGCGTTCGACGACGACTTTGTGGCTACCAGTATTGAGGATACGGGGTTTGGCATCCCCAAGGAGGATCTGTCCAGGATCTTCGAGGAGTTCTTCAGAGTTGAGGACGAAAGGAGACGATACATCACCGGAACCGGACTGGGCCTGTCCATCGTCAAAAAGACGGTCGAGTCCCATTTCGGCCGCATCGAAGTGAAGAGCGAGCTGAACAAAGGAAGCAGGTTTACCGTTTTCATACCGAGATGGCGGGCGGAGAAGAAGGCCAGAGGGGCTGAGGATGGGGTTGAGAAAATCTTACAGAAGCCGAAGAGAGATTAGGATTCGACACGACAACTGAGTTGGAGACACTGTGTATGACGGGCAACAGGAAAGACCGAAAGGGCCGGATGGCAGAGAACGATCGGAAGGAACGCGGGCAAGGGAAAACCGCAGTACGTGAAGCCGAGACCCTCAGGGTCGAGACCCTCAGGGTCGAGACCTCTGGGGCTGAGCGGGTGCAGCCCCTGGGGGGCGAAAACCGGATCGTCACCGCCAGGGAGATAGCGCCGGCCATCAAGCTGTTCGAGATCGAGGCCCCGCTCACAGCAAAGAAGGTGAGACCAGGCCAGTTTGTAGTCCTGAGGGCCGACGACTACAGCGAACGGATCCCTCTCACGGTGGCCGACAAAGACGTAGACAGGG
>JBHIER010000320.1:0-4476 GCA_046760705.1 bacterium | reverse complement strand
GAAACGGAAATACGCCCACCTGTCTGCGTGCGGTCACGCACAGGCAGGCAAGGGGCTACATTACATTTCGTGGATGTGTAGTGTGGGGCAACGTATAAGGTGCCCTCAGCAGTAGAAACCTGAGAAGAGCACCTCACCTCTGCCTCTCCCCACTGGCTTGAAACAGGAGAGAAGACGGTGGCCAGAACAGCCCAGGGGAGCAAGGAGAGCCAGTACACCCTTCCCTTTCGGTACAGCCTCTGTGCCGACATCAGTAGTCGATCCCCTTCCTCATTTCGATCCCCTGCTGATAAGGGTGCTTGACCTCCCGCATCTCTGTGACCAGATGGGCCGCCTCCCTCAACTCCTGGGCCGCGTGGCGACCGGTCAAAATCATCTCCATCTTTTCCGGCTTCTCTCTGAGCAACTCCAAAACATCCTCGATGGGGATCAGACCGTAATCGACGGCCACGTTGACCTCATCGAGGATGAGGAGATCGTATCTCCTTTCCTTAATGAGTTCCCTGGCTTTTTCCAACCCCCGCCGGGCATACTCTATGTCTATCTGAGCCGGTTTCCTCTTATCGACGAATTCATCCCGCCCGAATTGAAGGATATCAAAATTGTCAACTTTCTGGAGACACTTCAATTCGCCATATTGGCGGCCCTTCATGAACTGGATCATGATCGCCTTAGCCCCGTGGCCGCAGGCTCGAACCGCTTGGCCTATGGCAGCCGTCGTCTTTCCCTTACCGGGGCCGGTGTAGATCTGAATCAGACCAAAGGATTTCATTATCCGTCCTCGCTCTCATTCTTGCGAATTACGTGGCGTCTGTCCTATCCTTCTCCCCCATACCCCTTCGCCAACCTTTCAATCTCAGGGAGAATCCGTTCGATCTCCCTCCTAATCCGCAGAAAGCAGATCTCATAGGTCTCCTTCGTCCCGCCGTAAGGGTCTTCGATCGACAGATCCGTCTCCTCCCTCTCGTTTCGGCCGTACTCTCTGAGAAGAGATGTCTTCTCAAGAAGAGATGTCTTCTCAAGAAGAGATGTCTTCTCAAGAAGAGATGTCTTCTCTCGCAATGGAGGATCCATCTCCTCGATCTCCCTTTTGTGGGAGGGGGTCATCACCAGCACCAGATCCGCTCTCCGCAGCAGCCCTTTGGTCACAGGTTGGGACCGGTGGCCGGAGATGTCGATGCCTGCCTCCGAGGCGACCTCCTGAGCATACGGCGAAGCCTTTTGGCCATTGACGGCAGCCACACCGGCCGAGATCACCTGTAGCTTATCCTTCAACTCATTCGAGGAGATGAGATGTTTCAAGATACCCTCGGCCATCGGACTTCGACAGATGTTGGCCGTGCAGACAAAGAGCACTGTGAAGGGTTTCTTCCTCTTAATCTTTCTTTTCGTTTGCACCCTGCCCATCTTAACTATTCAACTGAAAAGTGGCTTTAATGTTTCATGGGATATTCGACCCTCACTGAGAACCGTCGGCTGTGCTCGTCCCTTTAAGGCCGGCTACGGTGCCTGCCGTGACCATGACCCCCCTTACGAGAGCCTCATCAGGCATACCATCCATCAAAATATGGACGTTCACCTTCATCAGATGAAGGGCCATCTTCATAATCAATCCAGCGATGACCAATCCGGCCAGGGGATCGAGAAGGGCAAACCCCAATTTCGCCCCAGCAATGCCGATCAGAGCCGCCAGGGAGGAGTACGCCTCGGAATGGTGGTCCCAGGCGGTCTCTGTCAGCCGGTTTCTCAGCAATCTTCAGGCCGAGGTAGACGCCCCCGGTGGCCACCACATCGGAAAAAGAGTGGAGGGCATCGGCAATCATGGCCTGGCTTCGGCCCACGATCCCGGCAGTGAGCTTGAGCCCCGTCAGAAGAACGTTGACGAGCAGGCCGATCCTGGTGCAGGATTTGCCCTCAGAGGCACTCACCCTCATCGTGCCATCTCCTCCTTAAACTGCCTCAATTGTCGGGCCACCTCCTCATCCGACAGAGCCAGCACCTGGGCGGCGAAGACGGCCGCGTTTTTGGCCCCGGCCCTGCCTATGGCCATAGTGCCGACCGGCACACCGGCCGGCATCTGAACCATGGAGTAGAGGGCGTCGAGACCGTTGAGAGCCGACCCTTTTAGGGGGACACCGACGACCGGCAGGTCCGTCTCGGAGGCGATCACACCGGCAAGATGGGCCGCCATCCCGGCCCCGGCGATGATGACCTTGAGTCCGCGATCTTTGGCGGATTGAGCGTAGTCTCTCGTCTTTTGCGGATTTCTGTGGGCCGAGGAGACCACCGTTTCATAACCGATGCCAAAACGGTCCAACAGTTTTTCCGCTTCACCCATGACCTCACGGTCAGATTCACTGCCCATTACGATCCCAACCACAGGATGTGCCATTTTCGATCTCTCCTATCTCAATGCTCGACGGCCGATATCTTTTCTAAAGTGCATCCCGGCGAAAGAGACGTGCCTCACGGCTTCGTAGACCCGATCGATCGCATCTTTCATTCCGTCCCCAAAAGCCGTAATACCCAGCACCCGGCCGCCATCGGTGATCACTTTGGTGTTGGACACCTTGGTGCCAGCGTGAAAAGCGACCACGTCTTCCATCGAGTCGAGGGTTTCGAGGCCGCGGATCTCCTTGCCCTTCTCGTAGGGCCCGGGGTAGCCGCCGGAGGCTAAGACGACACACACGGCTGCCCCCGGGTTGAGACCAATTTCAACCGAATCCAAACACCCCTCCTCTACAGCCAGCATTGCCTCAACCAGGTCGCCTTTGAAGAGAGGAAGGACCACCTGAGATTCCGGATCGCCGAATCGGCAGTTGAATTCGAGCACCTTCGGCCCCTCCGGAGTCAATATCAGCCCTGCGTAGAGCACGCCCTTGTACACCGTTTCCTCTTCGGCCAGACCCGCGATGGTCGGCTCCAATATCTCATCGCATATTCTGTCCAACAATTGGTTATCGATGGCCGGTACAGGCGCATACGCTCCCATCCCTCCGGTGTTCGGCCCTTCGTCGTTGTCGAAGGCTCGCTTGTGATCCTGAGACGGCACCAACGGGACGGTCGTTTCCCCGTCGGTCAGAGCCAGCACCGAAGCCTCCTGCCCGGTCAAGTACTCCTCGATCAGGATTCGGTTCCCCGCGTCGCCGAAGGCCCGCTCCACCATGATCCGGTCGACGGCAGCCAGGGCCTCCTCTTCAGTCTGGGCCACAATGACCCCTTTCCCAGCGGCCAGACCGTCGGCCTTGACGACAATGGGCGCGCGCTGACTCTTTATATACTCGACGGCCCTGTCCCTGTCGGCGAACATCTCCGCATACCCGGTCTCCACTCCGTATTTGAAGAGGAGATTTTTGCAAAAAACCTTGCTCCCCTCGATCTGAGCCGCCTCCTTCGTCGGTCCAAATATTTTTAACCCGTGGTTGTGAAACTCATCGACCAGACCCAAGGTGAGCGGAAGCTCCGGTCCGACGACGGTCAGGTCTATTGCCTGTCTTTTTGCAAAATTGACAAGTCCCGATACGTCATCATCTTTGATGGGGAGGCACTGGGCCAGTCGGGCGATTCCTCCATTTCCCGGGGCACAATATATGGAGTCCACCAGCGGACTCTGGCTCATCTTCCATACCAGAGTGTGCTCGCGCCCCCCTCCCCCGACAACCAATACCTTCATCGCGCCACTCCTAACTTTGTGGGGCCTTCCCGTTCAAATACCGATCCAACCTGTTCATCCCTTCGGCGATATTCTCCGAGGAGTTGGAATAGGAGAATCTTAAAAATCCCTCTCCCTTTGACCCGAAGTCGATGCCCGGGGTCACGGCCACTCCGGCCTTCTCTAAAAGCTCGAAGCTCAGTCGGTGTGAATCCGAACCGAAACGGTGCGCATCGGCCAAAACGTAGAAAGCCCCTGTCGGCTCCGCCCCTATTCCGAACCCGATTTCCTTCAATCGTTTGATAATGAATCGCCTTCTCGCATCGTACTCCTTCACATGTTCAACAATCGTCCGCTGTGACTCTTTCAGTGCAGCCACCCCAGCCCACTGGACGAAGGCGTTGGCCGAGATGAAGAAATTTTGCTGCACCCTCTGCATGGGGCGAATGAACTCCTCCGGCACGATCGTATACCCCAACCGCCAGCCCGTCATCCCGTAGACCTTGGAAAAACCGTTGAGGACGAAGGCTCTGTCAGTAAATTCCAGGATTGAATGGGCTCTCCCCTCATAGACCAGTCCATGATAGATCTCATCGGAGATCACGAAGCAGGGCTCGCACTGGGCCAGCCGCTCAAGATCTTCTCGGTCCATCACGATCCCTGTGGGATTGGCCGGTGAATTGATCAGGATGGCCTTGGTCCGCGGGGAGATGAGACCCTCGACCTCTTCGATCCGGTAGCGAAAACCCTCATCCCCCCTCAGGTTGAGATAGACCGGCCGACCGCCCAGGAAGGAGAAGATGTTCGGATAGCAGGCGTAGTGA
>JBHIER010000319.1:0-4480 GCA_046760705.1 bacterium | reverse complement strand
AAAAAGTTAGACGAAAGTATTCGCCTTATGACGAGACCCATAGCAACTTGCAGTGGGGCAATGGTTTTCTCACCTATTGCTCAAAGTGTAAAGTAAAATGATTCTAATATCCCCCTTTTCTTAGAATGTCGGCGGCGATGACCAGACGTTGAATCTCGTTGGTCCCCTCGAAGATGCGGTTGATTCGGGAGTCCCGATAGAACCGTTCAATGGGATACTCGGCCATGTAGCCGATGCCGCCGTGGATCTGAACTGCTTTATCAACGATTCTGTCTAAGGCTTCGGAGGCAAACATCTTAGCAATAGCAGACTCCCTCGTAATTCTCATCCCTTCGTCCCTCATCCAGGCCGCCCGGTAGGTCAGGCTCTCCATAGCGAAGATATCGGCGGCCATTTCGGCCAACATCCATTTGATGGCCTGCTGTTCAGCAATGGGTTTCCCAAATTGAACTCGTGTCTTTGCATGTTGAGTGGACAGGTCGATCAGCTCCTTGGCCGCGCCGATGCAGGCAGCGGCCAGGCTCAGGCGACCCACGTCCAGAGTCTTCATGGCGGTCATAAAACCGAAGCCCTTGCGGCCCAAAAGGTTCTCCTTCGGCACCGGCACATTCTCAAAGAACAGCTCGGCGGTCTTGGACCCTCGGATGCCCATCTTATCCTCAATGTGTCCAACTCTGAAACCAGGGGTGTCGGTCTCGACAATGAAGGCGCTGATCCCTCCCCGGACCCCCTTCTCCTTATCTGTCACCGCAAAGACGGAGACGATGTCGGCAATGGAGCCGTTGGTGATATAGATCTTCTGGCCGTTGAGGAGGTAGGTATCTCCATCTTCTACGGCCGTAGTCTCAAGGCCGGCCGCATCCGAGCCGGCATTGGGTTCAGTCAGGGCAAAGGCTCCGATCTTCTCCCCCTTGGCCAACGGAACCAGATACTTCTGTTTCTGCTCCTCGTTCCCGTCAAGATAGATGGCCATGGCTCCGATGCTCTGATGCGCTCCGACCATGGTGGCCGTCGAGGCGCAGGCCCGGGCCAGCTCTTCCAACAGAATGCAGTATCCGATCTCCCCAGCACCAACCCCTCCGTACTTCTCGGGAAAGACGATCCCCAAAAATCCCAGTTGAGCCATCTTGTCGATCAGATCCCGGGGAACATTGCGCTCCTCGTCGATCTTCTGGGCCAGCGGTCTTACCTCCTGGTCGACGAACCGTTTTACCGTCTCCCGAAGCATCTTCTGTTCCTCGGTGAAGGTAAAGTCCATTGTCTCCTCCTCACGCATTAAACGGGCGCGGTAGCCTCACATCTCCATCCAGAAAGCATTTCGAATGTGGTTGATCTGGTTGCCTTGGGCCGCGTCGATCGTCACCACATCGAAGCGGCAGTCCACGTCGGCCATCCGATGCGCCTGAAGGTAGGCGCTGGCAATCTTGGCCACCTGACGCTGTTTACGGGGATCGACCCATCCTTCGGGTGGGCCGAAGTGGTCTGTGGTGGCCGTTTTCACCTCGACAAAGACCAGCACCTTGCCATCCCTGGCCACAATGTCGATCTCACCACCTCCGCGGCGATAGTTCTGCTCGAGAATCTCAATCCCCTGTCTCTGCAAATACTTCACCGCCAACTCCTCCCCTCTGGCTCCCAGTTTCTTCCTCTTCTGGGTCTGGGGTCGGTCCTGGGCTGGCCTCATCAGTCTTTTAAGAAGAGACACTGTTTCTCCGTTGAACGTCTCTCTTCCAGGAGAAGGATCTGCGGTGAAGAGCACAGGGACCGTATCTCTCCAGAGCGGCCCTGTGGGCGGCGGTGGCGTATCCCTTATGTTTCGCAAACCCATATTCCGGAAACTGACTATCGTAGGCAACCATGATGCGATCTCTGGTCACTTTGGCCACGATGGAGGCAGCGCCGATGGAGAAACATCGACCGTCACCACCGATCACCGATCTGTGGCGATAGGGACATTCGGGCAGTTCCCTGCCGTCGACGAGGACAAATTGGGGAGAGATCGAAAGTTGGCCGAGAGCCGTGCGCATGGCCTTAAAGGTGGCTGCCAGAATGTTCGTCCGATCGATCTCCCTCTCATCCACGATACCGACACCGACGGTCAGGGCCATTCTCGTGATCTCCTCGTAGAGGCGTGCTCGTTTTCGGGCTGAAACCTTTTTCGAATCGTCTACCCCAGGCACGAAAGCCCCTGGTGGAAAGATGACGGCTGCAGCCACGACGGGTCCGGCCAGCGGTCCCCGGCCGGCCTCGTCGATCCCGGCCACACGGGTGTAGCCCGCATCCCACAACTTGCGCTCGAAGAGCAAAAGACGCTCTCTTTCCCGGCGTTCCTTCTGGGCTTTCTGTCTCAGTCTCTGAGCCAGTTGCCGAGCCCCGGCCCTGGGGTCGATGGTCAGTTGCTCGAGGCTGGATGGATCGACAGAGCCCGCGTTCGAGAGTTGAGACCTGAGTTGGGCCAGGGACAGCCCCCTGAGCCCCTGCACATCCGTCCCCACGGTCAGCCTATCTTCTCCTTAACCCGGGCCGCTTTCCCTTTCAGCTTCCGAAGATAGAAGAGCTTGGCTCGTCGAACCCTCCCCCGCCGGATGATCTCAATTGTGCTCAGGTTTGGGGAGTGGAGGGGAAAGATACGCTCAACCCCTATGCCGCCGGAAACTTTTCGCACGGTGAACGTCGCCCCCAAGCCCGCACCTCTCCGCTGGATAACCGTCCCCTGAAAGGCCTGGAGTCGTTCCCGATGGCCCTCAATCACTTTGACGTGGACGCGAATTGTATCCCCGGGCCGAAAATCGGGAATCTCTCTCTTCAAATCCTCTGTTTCCAAAACCCGTACATCCATTCAATCCTCCCTTATCATCGCCTTTTCAGCTCGAATCTCCTCCAGGAGGAACCGTTCTTCGTCACTCAACGGAGTCGTCTCCAAGAGGTCCGGTCTCTTTTCGAGGGTTCTGCGCAAAGCCTCCTTGCGTCGCCACAGACGAATGTGCTCGTGGTGGCCGGAGAGCAGCACTTCCGGGACTCTCATGCCCTCAAACTCCTCCGGCCGTGTGTAATGGGGGTGGTCCAGCAGCCCCCCATAAAAGGAGTCGCCCTCGGCCGATTGGAGATCACCGAGCACCCCGGGAATGAGGCGAATTACAGCGTCAATGATGACCAGGGCCGGCAACTCTCCACCGCTCAACACGTAGTCGCCGATGGAAACCTCCTCCTGGACGTAGCGCTCTCTGATCCGTTCATCCACGCCTTTGTAGTGGCCGCAGATGATGATCAAGTGGTTCTCGGCGGCCCACTCTTTTGCCGTCTCCTGGGAAAACCGGCTCCCCTGGGGGGAGAGCAGGACGGTCCTTCCAGGGCCGGGCTCTTTGAGAATCGCCTTCAGGGCGGCGGCCACGGGCTCAGGCCGCAGGATCATTCCAGGCCCTCCGCCGTAAGCATAATCGTCCACCCTCCCATGCTTGTCCGGAGAGTACTCCCGGAAGTCATGCACCTTTATCTCCACCAACCCTCTCTCCCTGGCCCGCCGCATCATGCTCTCCTGCAGAGGGCTCTCAAAGATGCGGGGGAAGATGGTCAATATATCGATGCGCATGCGATTCAAGCGAGCAGCCCTCTCACAGGATGGATGATCATCTTCCCCCCTCTCAGGTCGATCTCCCTGACGATCTGCTTAGTGGCTGGAATGAGGACTTCCCCTCTTTCGCTCTGAACCACGTACACGTCGTTGCTTTTCAACTGCATAACATCCTTGACCCTTCCCACCCTGGTTCCCAAATCGGTTATGACATCGAGGCCGATGAGATCAAATATGTAATATCGATCTTTCGGCAGAGGGAAGGCCTCAGAGGGTTGAACGAGAAGGAACATGTGGCGTAAACGTTCCGCCTCTTGGGCTGTATCGATCCCTTTGAGTTTGAGAAATATGTTGTCTCGGGTGCATTTTGCCCTCTCCACCCCGACCACCCTCTCGTCTCCGGCGCCGTTGGCCAAGGTTACCTGCTTCAGGTGGCAAAACCGCTCCGGAAAGTCGGTCATAGGCAAAACCTTCACCTCGCCCTCTACACCGTGGGGTCGGGTAATCTTGCCGATAGTGATCATTCGAGAAGCTCCAGGACGACGCGTTTCCTCTGTTTGGTGGCGGCGGCGTTCAACAGCACCCGCATCGACTGGGCTGTCCGTCCTCCTCTCCCGATCACCCGACCCAGTTCACCCTGGCCCACCCTCAGCTCATACACCACTGTCTTTTCGCCCTCTATTTCGCTCACCTGCACCTCCTCAGGCCGGTCCACCAGATGTTTGACCATAAACTCAACGAGCTCCTTCATCTCTCTTGCCTCCTTCGCCTCTGAAAAGAGCCCTCTCCGCAGGCTCTCAGCTCCCTCTCCCGGTCCGATCCCCCTCATTCCCATCCGCTTGCAGGAGCTTCTTCCTCCTTGTTGTAGGCGGCCGTCTTCTCCTCTTTCGGCGTCGCCACGGCCGATTT
>JBHIER010000318.1:0-4505 GCA_046760705.1 bacterium | reverse complement strand
AAATTCTTCAGAGGACCTTCCATAGTCTGGTTGTGGGGTGATTTACTCCTTACTAATAGAAACGCATTATATTAAATTACATAACTGTTTTATTTTCTTTGGTGACCATCGACGAAAATTGATTTGCACCGACTCCCAAATAACTTCCAGATCTTCGAACCAGCAGTTCGTGGTCATCTCATATCGCATTTGACGCCATACTCTTTCCTGCATATTTAAAGCAGGTTGATATGGAGGCAGATACCTTAGGCGTAGTTCCCGATGACTTATGAGATATTCTTTGACCTCTACTCCCTTATGCCACGGTGCCTTATCTACATAAATCCAAACTTTGAAACCTTTGAGCCGATGCCGTATATGTTTCAAAACATTCAAAAAGGCCTGACGATCCCCTCTGACGGTTCGAATGAGTCCCCGTCGCCCCAAAAGAGGAGCCACCCAACCAGAAAGATTCAGACGCTTTCGATGTTGGCTTGTCGTAGGGACTTTAAAAGGCTTACCGCGTTTTGCCCATCCTCGACTCAATCGAGGATGCAGGCTAAAACCCGTCTCATCTTGAAAGACAATCGTCTCTTCTGGCTTAAGGCTTCGGAGTTTTTTTTAACGACCGACGAAATCGCCTGGCATCCTCTGAACGGGCCTGAACATACGTATAGCTGGCACGCTTCATCCGATAACCCAACCGATGCATCCAATACTGCGCTTGTCGAACCTTCAGATTTACCCCAAAATATTTCTTCAAATGGACAACCAGGGTGGGGCCATCCCATCCCACACGGGACCAGCCAAAATCCCGAGGACTTTTTTCCAAATGATCCTCCAATTTCTGGCCAAGCTCCTCGGTCAGTTGCCCAGGACGGCCAGGTCGAGGTTTCGGTCGAACAAACTCGACACCTTCTTTGTTCACCCCACGAATCCACCGACTCAAGCTCATGCGGGTCAGACCCAATACTTGAGTTATCCATCCCGGACGCTGGCCCTCCAGTACCAGCAATAGAGCCGCAATCTTTATACCGATCCAGGCTCCCGGGACTTTTTTGGCAAGGTCTAACAACCGCCTGCGAATTAATTCGGGGTGATCTAGAGTTAATCTTTTCATGCAACAAGTATAGCATAAATTTCTTCATTATGTAACTATCTTTCATGCGTTATTATTAGTCTGCACTGAAAAATAGCTTTTTGAAAATGGTGCGTTTTTCTCTGAGTAGTCTATTGGTTCGATCTGACTTATGTTTTATCCTGATCTCGACACTTTTGCTTGGCTTTAACTTGCTTCTGCCATCAGGTGTTTACCCCATTTTCTCAGGTTCCATGCCATGATGGCCAGGGAGGCATTCATTTGGTCTCCTGCAAACCCTTTATACCGACACCGATCCATTCTATGGTCGGCTTTGAGATGGCCAATAATCGGTTCCATCTTTGCCCTCTGACCCTGAAGCCTTTTAAACCAGGGCTTCTGCGCCTCAGGATGAGGCCTTTTCCCCTTGGTGGGAATGGATACCCTTGGGATCTGCTCCAGATGGGGCGCCGGCAAGCCAGCGTTGCGATGGAAACCCCTATCACCTCCCAACTCCTTAGCTGGCAAACCAAAGACCTGCTCCCACCTCCCACAAGCCTCATCCAGAAGCTCCGAATCATAGGGGTTGGAGGCAAACTCCTGATGGTCAACCACATAACCCCTACGATCCACGGAGATGATCACCTTGTTGCCATACTCATCGGGCCTTGCACGCTTGCCCTTGCGAATGCAGGCCACATGGGGCTCATGAAGGCTGTAAATCTTGCCCGAAATGTGAACCCCTTGCAGCCTCTGTTGGGCTTGATGAATCACCCTTTTTACCAACTCCGTATCAGCCTGCAATTGCCCCTTCAATCGCTCAATGGTCTTCGCCGCCCGCTGCTGACCATCCCTGCAAAGCTGTTCGGCCCTGCTTTGAGCGCTCTGCACAACCCGGGGAACTCGCTTCACAACCTCGTGGGCATATCGGATGAGCTTGGCAAGGCCCGCCTTAATCCTCTCCTTCCTGGCCTTGCCCAACTTATGGATCTCCACCATGACCTTCTTGCTGAGCCGACGAAAACTACGAACCCCCCGAACCACCTGCACACCATGTCTCTGCAGACGCCTAATGGTGCGGACCAACCGGCGCCGCCCCCGGTTCAAAAGCTCACTATCGGTGGGGTATTCGATATTCTTGGGCTGGGCCGTGGTGTCCACAAACTGACTCCGAGGACAGATCTGCTTCTCAGAGATCAATATCCCCCTGATGGCCTCCTCGAGGATCCTAATCCCCTCGGCCCCCAGCCGACGGCGAAACTTGGTCATGGTGGAGGACTCCAAAAAACAACACGGCCTCACCTCAAGCCGCCCCTGTCCAACACGCAGATGCCGGGCCTGCAATTTGACCCCACAAAAGACCATCCAGTAAAGATTCTCGTGCACGCCCTTTACCACAACCTCATCAGAAACGTTAAAACGATGCTTCAAGATATGAAGCCCTACCATGAGCCGAATCCTCTTCGCCTGGCTCCCCCTTTTGCTGTAAAAAGGGATCAGTCGGTCCGTTATATCGGGCCAGTTGATCCGTTGGGCCAAAAGAATCAACTCATGATCCTTTTGCAACGGCTCTTGAAAAATCTGCGTGAAGATGTCATACTGCTCACATCGATTATAGGCCATGGTCTGAGTCCTCCCAATATATTGTTTTGGCATAACCAATTTATACTATATATTGGGCGACCGTTCAACAAAAAAATGGTCAAGGGCTCACCCGTGGCCTTAATATTTTCAAGCACTTAGGTGCCCTATTTTTCAGTGCGGACTAAGTAGTTGAACAGATTTCTTGATTCCGTTACGTGATCTTCGGGCATTCCTTCATCCGGCCGATCAGATCGTTTTCTTGAGAGGAATGATGAGCCTGGAATTGGGGCAAAACAAGAAGTGGCTCATATGTGTTGTCAGGTGGCGGGACCTGCCCCCCCTGCCCCTATTACGAAATATTCTTTGCAACTGGGGCAGCCAAATCTAAGTCCAGCCCCTCCTTTTACGGGTCCAAGGAGATGGACGGGATTTTTCTCTCTTTCCCAGCAATGAGGACAGAAGGGAACTGGATCATCCTTCTGGAAGTAGAAAGGTTTCTTGAACTGCATTTTCTTTATAAGTGTTAACGTTCTTTCTGACTCCTGACTTGCCTCCTCCAAAGAATGTATTTGAGTGATCAGGGCGAGAATTTGGTCTTCAAGGTCAAGGATCTTCTGATTGAGTTCATCATCGTTATATTTCTTGATGCGTTCTACGATTTCTTTAACATTCTCCATGATACCCATTGTCTCACTCTCCTCCATTGTCGTCTTGGGGGGTTCATCAGAGCCTGCTTATCTTGTGTTGAAATAGAATGGTTTCTGGAAGAATTTTGCACGATTTGTGCCAACTATTTTTCAGCCATAAGTAATTGAAAATTTTGATACTTGATCCACTTCTCTTATACGCACATTGAAGCTTGGGATTTTTTAACCGAGAAGGAAGTGTTTCAGAATATAAGGGTATTGCGAACTAATCGACGATTTGGGAGCCGAGGCACAGATGCGTGGGATAAGCAAGCGATGAACGGCCCCTCAAAGTGGTCTTACCATAGTCTTTCTCTCCAAAAATCTACTGTTGGGACTTGAGCCTTATTCCATTTCTACTCGACAATCAGCTCCTCCAGTTTGCGCTTGGGCACGTGATGAATCCCCTTTTCGTCCCTCCAGTAACGGATATCCCCCCCGGGCTTCAGGTCCTCCAATACCACTGTTTCCGCCGGTTTACCCAGGGCCATGACGAGCCTGATGTGTAGGTGGTCGGGGATGGTAAGTTCACGGCGGAGCTTTTCTCTTTGCACCGAGCCGATCATGCATCCCCCCAGCCCTTTCTCCACCGCCCCAAGGAGGATGGTCTGAGCTGCAATGCCGTCATCGCACCCGCAGTCCTCCGAGATAGTCTCATCCAGGAGGATCACGATGTAGGCGACTGGCCGTTCCCCAGGAGCCGGGCCGTCCCAATCCTTGAGATAGCGGGCCCAGGCCAGGCACGGGAAGATGCGACCATTCGGTTCCGGATCAGTGGAGATGATGTACTTGAGGGGCTGGCGGTTGGCCCCCGATGCTGTGCAACGGGCAAACCCCACTAGTTCCACAAGCGTCTCCCGCGGGATGTGGTGGGATTCGTCAAAGCGGCGATAGCTCCGGTTGCGCAGGACGATGTCACGCAGACTGGTCATGAAGTTTCTCCTTTCTCCTCTCAGTTTATCCCGGATTTAGGCGACCGAGCTGGATTTCATTGGAAACAATATGCAGTCGGGAAAAAGTACTTGAGCGGTATCCAGTATCTCCCTGCTAGACAACCAGTTCTGGCTCTGCTCAATGGCCCGTTTACTAATGAGGTCTACGTTCCGTCGCGGCAGGCCTCGAAGTTCTTGTTGTATCTGCATTGACACCGGAACGGCGAGCCGGTGCCGCACTGATGT
>JBHIER010000317.1:0-4516 GCA_046760705.1 bacterium | reverse complement strand
GGGATCGAACCGGACATCGCCCTCTCTGAGAGCAGCCATGACTACGGTCAGGTTCCCCTTGGTTCCTCCTCAGAGTGGATTTTGGTGATCTTTAATGAGGGCACTGCGCCTCTGGCCGTAATAGATGTCTCCTCGGATCACTCAGACTTTTCAGTCCTGTCCCCCTCTTTTCCAAAGGTGATCGGTGCGGGCGATAGCCTCGAGGTGACCGTCGCCTTTCACTCCGAGAACGAGGGGACCGTTTCGGCGACATTGACTGTGCTCAGTGCCGATCCTGACGAGGAGAGCCTTACGGTTGCATTGTCTGCCCAGGGGGTTAAAGCCCCTGACATCGCCCTGTCGGCCTTGGAGCACGACTTCGGTCAGGTGTTGGTGGCCAGCTCCTCTGACTGGACGGTGACTATCTCAAACGTAGGGACCGATCAACTGACCATCGATCGCGTCGACTTCACCGTGACCGATTTTCTCGTCATCTCGCACGCCTTTCCGCAGACCGTGCCAGTCGGTGAACAGCTCGAGGTGACCATACTCTTCTCCCCTTCGAAGGAAGGGCCAATTTCGGGCACGATGACGGTGGTGAGCGATGACCCTGACGAAGAAAACGTGGCTGTATCCTTGTCAGGCGAGGGCGTTGTCCCGGAGATTGACTTCTCCGCCACGAGCTACGATTTCGGAGAGGTCGTTGTCGGAACGACCTCCGAATGGGTTCTGACCATTTCGAATATTGGCACCGGTCCGCTGACTGTCCGTTCAGTCTCATCGGACCACCCTGACTTCAGTGTCACCTCACCGATCTTTCCTCAGACCGTGGCCAGCGGAGCGGACATCGCGGTCACCATCACTTTTGCACCTACCGGCGACGGTCCGGTCTCTGCCGAGCTGACGATCTCGAGCAACGATCCCGATGAGGCGACCGTAACAGTCATTGTGAGGGGTACAGCATTGTTGGCCGATATTGAAGTCTCGGCTCTCAGCCATGATTTTGGGGACGTGGTCGTCGATAGCCTTGCCGCCTGGACGTTCGGTTTGGCGAATGTGGGCACGGCTCCGTTGACTGTTGAGGGAGTGGAATCAGATCATGCGGATATAACAGTCGTCTCACCGCCGTTCCCACAGACCGTTGAGGTGGGCGATTCCTTGGATATTGTCGTTCACTTTGTCCCCACAACTCAGGGCTCGGTGGCCGCTCAATTGACCATTCGCTCCAACGATCCGCACGAAGGAACGATTCTCATCGATCTTATGGGGAACGGTATCCCTCCCGTCACCCTGCATATCGAACGGACGGAGGGCGAACCCGGGGCCCGAGGTCTTCTCATACCTGTGGAGATGGACAACGTCGTTCCTGTGGCCCAGATTCAATTTTCGCTCCACTATGATTCCACCATCTTGACTGTGACGGACGTGGAAAGAACGGCCCGGGGAGCAAACATGGGAACATTCAACTGGAGTCAGATAGATCTGGGCCAGATCGTTGTGCTCATATCGGACTTTACCGGTCAGGTGATCTCCCCCGGGGTTGGGTCTATCGCCGACCTACGTATAGCTGTGGCTGACTCGGCCCCTCCGCAGACGGTCCATCTATCACTTATGGGCGTGGCCTTCTTCGACTCTCTGGGCAATCCGTACGAAGCGAGAGCCCTGGATGGCCTTTTTACCGTCGTTGTTGAGGATATTGATCTGCCGACCACCGAATACGATTTCGGAGAGGTGGGTGTGGGTGTCTCTGTTGGGTGGCAGTTGATCATGCTGAATATTGGGACGAAGGAACTGGCCATCGACAACCTGATCTCTGACAACCACGACTTCTCTGTTACAAGCCCGGATTTTCCCCAGACCATTGCTCCATCCGGGAGTTTGGAGGCAACGGTGACCTTCACCCCATCAGTTCTGGGTGACATCGTGGGCCGTCTCACCATAGTCACCAGTGATCCCGATGAGGGGAGTGTCATCGTCTCTTTGAATGGGGATGGCGTAGCGGCTGCCATACTCGAGGTCAGTACTGGGTCGGGTGAAATCGGAAGTTCTGACAATCTGGTGGAGCTCTACCTCGAAAACAGGAAAGATGTGTACGGCCTGGAATGGATACTCAATTTTGATGCGGAGAGGCTGTCGGTGACAGATGTGCAGCCCACCGACCGATCGGAGCATAGTCACTTCAATTGGACAACCCCGGCTCAGGGGCAGGTGCGAGTGGTCATCTCCGCTCTGGGTGGGATCCCCATTCGGTCCGGTGACGGACCGGTGGCCGAGCTCTATTTCGCAGTGGCCCAAAACGCCCCAGGGGGGGCGGTACCCCTCTCCTTGAGTGGTGTACATGCCTTCGACTACGAGGGGGAGCCTATTGTTACCGAAGGCATCGATGGGCTCTTCCTGATTACAGGGGCGGACATCTTGCTGAAGGAGATGTCCCACGGTTTCGATAATGTGGGGGTGGGTGACTCTGCCCTGTGGCAAATGTATGTGTTCAATATCGGCACATCTTCCCTGAGGATTGACAGCGTCTCCTCCGATAACCCAACCTTTGTTGTGGCTGGGCCGGAATTTCCCCAGGCAATACCCCCAGATGAGAGCCTCGCTGTGACCGTCATCTTCGTTCCCCTTGATACCGGAACTGTAGCGGGCAGTTTGGCTGTTTTCAGCAGTGATCGTGACGAAGGCAAACTGACCGTTCTGCTTACGGGTACCGGCGCTTTTCCCGATATCTCAGTGCCTGTGGTGGATTATGCCTACGGCACCGTGGGGGTAGGGAATTCGCAAGAGTGGCTTCTTACTGTCTTTAACCTGGGACCAGTTAACTTATACATTTCAAATATCTCCACGGATCGGCCCGAATTTCAAGTGGTCTGGCCCAGAGGCTTCCCCCAGATAGTCGTTGCTGGAGGAAGTATGGGGACGATCATCAGTTTTGTCCCATCCGATACCGGGCTGGTGAGAGGTACACTGGAGATACTCAGCAACGACCCCGATGAACCGTCACTGATCGTCACTCTTTCCGGTGAGGGTGGGATTCTGGTGCCTGACATCGCTATCTCTTCCGCCGGACATGACTTCGGCAGCGTGGTTGTGGGGGGCTCTGGTGACTGGGTTTTTACCATCTCCAATGAGGGCGTCGTCGATCTGACCGTCCAATCTGTTCTCTCCGATGCAGGAGAATTCTCAGTCGTCTCGCCGACTTTTCCTCAGGGAATCCAGCCCGGGGCAACCATTACTGTCGAGGTTCTCTTTACGCCCTCTTCTGTCGGCCCGGTGGCCGGCGTTCTGACGGTCACCAGCGACGATCCCGACGAGGCTGCAGTTAGCCTGTCTCTGAGCGGAGAGGGGGTCCTGACTCCGACTCCTGAAATTGTCCTGTCGGCTTACGGCCACAACTTCGGTTCTGTCACAATGGGTGAGTCGTCGGATTGGTGGCTGGAGATATTGAACGAAGGAACGGCAGATCTGACGGTCCACTCGGTCCGATCAGATCATGCCGAGTTTGTCGTTGTCGCTCCCGATTTCCCCAGAGCGCTTTCGCCCGGTGGCGGGATAACGGTAACGGTCCGGTTCGCACCCGTTTCGGTGGGAATCAAAGAGGGGGCTCTCATAATTGCCAGCAGCGATCCTGATGAAGAGACTGTCACTGTCCAGTTGAGTGGAGAAGGTGTAGCTCCTACCACATTTCCCCAGATTGGTCTATCCGCCAGTGAGTATAATTTCGGGACCGTAAAAGTAGGACAGCAATCCAACTGGGGTTTTGAGATTTCCAATCTGGGCCAGGCCGAGTTGGAGGTCTTTTCTGCTCTCTCTGATCACTCTGACTTTTGGGTGGTCACCCCCGATTTTCCGGTGACAGTCGATCCAGGCGGACGGATGACCGTGGAGGTGGTCTTCGCCCCTTCATCGGAGGGGTTGAAGGCCGGGGCCCTAACCATTTCGTGCAACGACCCCCAAAACCCGGAGGTATCCGTCCTGCTGAGTGGAACCGGGGAGAGGGAAGTGAGCGTTCAGCTCCTCAGCTTCTCTGCAGCATATCTGCGGGGCCTGATGATGTTGACCTGGACCACATCCTCCGAAATCGGCCAGGCCGGGTTTCGCCTGTCCCGAAAGAGCGATTCCGATGGCCAGTTTCGCCTGCTGACGGTTGATGGTCTGATCACAGGATCAAGCCCCTATCGCTACTTGGACAATAGTATCGAACACCCAGGCCTTTATCAGTATCAACTCGTGGCCGTGGACGATCGAGGAGAAGAATCGATCGTCGGCTATACGTCGGCGAAGGTAGATGACCTCAAGCCGTCCGGGATCTCCCTTGCCCAAAATTACCCCAATCCCTTCAATCCCGAGACAAGGATTGAGTATCTCCTGACCGAGGGGGGGTGGGTGGACCTCTCCATTTATAACCTGTTGGGCCAGCGGGTCAAAATCATCGTAACCCAATTTCAGAAACCGGGTTACTACATGGTCACCTGGGGGGGGGACGATTCCGAAGGTAGACCCTTGAACAGCGGAGTCTACATCGCACAGTTGAAAATCG
>JBHIER010000316.1:0-4544 GCA_046760705.1 bacterium | reverse complement strand
AATCTCTTCGGATATGAGAACATCGAAGGCTCTTTCCTCCCATAAATCAATTAGCTTTGAGGCTGCTCCTGTTTTGCTCATTAAACCAGTCACGAAGAGGTTCGTATCAATTACAGCCCTTAACACCGGCCTTTCCTTATTTCCTTCAGCTTGCGGTCAATCTTGTTTTCCGAAATTCCGCCGGCCTCCTTCACAGAGTGTCTTATATCCTTAAGAAGAGTATGAAATCTTTCCCACAGTTGACTCTGCTCGGTAATAATTTCCAAAGCTCCTTCTTTCTTAATAACCAGAAGCTTTTGCCCTTTTTTGAGGTTATAAGAATCAGCCACATCCGTGGGAAAATTAATTTGGCCATCATCTTTCACATCTAACAAAATGCTTTCTGACATTGGGGGTTCTCCCTTCTAATTTAATCTATCTCTTTCGGCACTATTATATAAACTTCGATTCAATTTGTCAACCTCTTTTTGAAAAATCTCAGGACACTCTTATTTCCTCTAAAACTGAAGGACCCTTCCATTTTAGTGAAATCTTCTCAGAAGGCACTAGCAAGGTCTCGATAAACCCGGGAACGGGTAACTCCTAACAATTTGATAAGCTCAACTGGGCTCACGAGACGAAGAGGGGTCAGGTCTCAATATTTGACATTTGTATCCCCTTTTTATTAGTATCTTACATTTTTCATTCTAAAACCTTTTTATCTATCTGGACTTTCCCTTCAGACCTCTTAAGGACCGAATCTACATTTCTTAAGTTTCTTAAAAAGTCCTTAATACCTCCCTTATACCTCCCTTATAATCTTACTAAAATTCTCCTCAAAATGCAACGACTTTTTTCACCTGCATTATTCATGAGTTATTGCCACAAAGACCTGTCTGCCTTCGGCACAGGCAGGCACCAAGTCAATAAGAATATGAAAGTTACCGAGAACGGGATTCCTGGACTGAGTTTTTTCATTCAGAAACCGCTATTTCTCGATAACTTTATTATTTGAAAAACTTTGTGTCTTTGAGCCTTTGTGGCTATGAGTTTTTCAGGTTCAAATCATTCCCTCTCACACAAAGCTTTTGAAACTCCTCCTCGGTTAGAATGGCGACGCCCACTCTTTTAGCCTTATCCAGTTTCGAGCCCGGATTCTCACCGACGACGACGTAGTCTGTTTTGGTGCTGACGCTGGAGCTCACTTTCCCCCCAAAAGAGCGGATCAGTTCGCCAGCCTCATCCCGAGTATAGCCCTTCAGGGTGCCGGTCAAGACAAAGGTTTTCCCGGCCAGGGGAAGTCTCTTCGCCTTTTCAGCCGGTCTCTCACCTTCGAAGTTGACCCCGGCCCGCCTCAGCTTCTCCAGAACAGCCAGGTTGCGCTCATTTTGGAAGAAAGCCACAATGGAGGCCCCCATGGTCGGTCCAATCTCGTTGATCTCTTCCAACTCCTCCAGGGTTGAGCCCTTCAGATTGTCCAAGGAGGGGAACTGGGAGGCCAAAATACGGGCTGCATTCACGCCGACATGGCGGATACCGAGCCCGAATATCAATCGGTAGAGGGGGTTGCTCTTACTATTGGCAATGGCCGCCAGCACATTTTGGGCCGACTTTTCTGCCATGCGCTCCAGAGAGACGAGGTCACCCACGGTCAGATAGTAGAGATCACCGTAGTCCTGGACACGTCTCTCCTCCACCAACTGTCCGATCAGGGCCGGGCCGAGCCCCTCGATATCCATCGCCCCCCGCGAGGCGAAGTGCTGGAGCCGCCGCTTCAGTTGAGCCGGGCAGTTCACATTCTCGCACCGGATGGCCACCTCCTCGGGCAGATGAACCAACACCCCTCCGCACACCGGGCACCGGGTCGGAGGCACAAATCGTCTGGTCCCTCTGGGCCGTCTCTCTCTGATGACCCGGACCACCTTGGGGATCACCTCACCCCCCTTCTCCACGACGACGCTGTCGCCGATCCGGACGTCCTTCCGTTTGATCTCGTCGAAATTGTGGAGCGTCGCCCTGGAGATGGTGGTACCCAGAAGTTGCACCGGCTCCAGCACGGCCACCGGGGTGACCGCCCCGGTCCGGCCGACCTGAAGTCGGATATCTTCCAGCAGGGTGATCGCCTCCTCGGTGGGGAATTTATAGGCAACCATCCATCGGGGGCTCTTGGCCGTGCTCCCTAACCTTTTCTGCTGAACCGGGGAATTGACCTTGATCACCATCCCATCGGTCTCGTAGTCCAGCCTGTGCCGCTTCGTCTCCCACGCTTCGCAGTACTTCAAGACCCCATCAATGGAGCGGCACAATTTATAATTTGGGTTGATGCGAAGCCCGATCCGGCTCATCAAACTCAAACTCTCATAATGGGTCAGATCCTCGTGCTCCGAGGTGAGGGCGTATATGAAGATGTCCAGTTCCCGTTGAGCCACTTGCCGCGGATCTTGCAGTTTGAGGGAACCGGCGGCGGCATTTCGGGGATTGGCGAAAGGCCTCTCACCAGTTTTCTCTCTCTCCTCATTCAATCTCTGAAAGGCGCTCTTGGGGAGGTAGACCTCGCCTCTGACCTCAATGTTCATCAGACGCGGGTCATCGCCGAGAAGGCGGAGTGGAACCGATCTGATCGTCTTCAGGTTGGGTGTGATGTCGTCGCCGCGGATCCCATCGCCCCGTGTGGCCCCCTGAACAAAGACCCCCCTCTCATATCTGAGGCTGACAGCCACCCCGTCAATCTTCAGTTCAGCCACATAGTCGATCTCTTCTCCGGGCAAAAGCTCCACGACCCGACGATGAAAGTCACGGACTTCATCCGCAGAATAGGTGTTGTCCAGACTGAGCATGGGAACAGGATGGACCACAGTCGGAAACTCTTCAGTCGGTTCGCCACCCACACGCTGGGTGGGCGAATCTGGAGTGATCAGCTCCGGATGTTTTCTCTCCAGGGCGATCAACTCCTTCATCAGCATGTCGTATTCGTAATCTGATATGACCGGTTCGTTCCGCACATAGTAGAGGTAATCGTGCTTTCGGATCTCCTTTCGCAGCTTCTCAACTCTCTTCTTAACGTCCATAACGGGTCACCGCCCTTAGATCGTAACCAATCGATAGGCTCGGTTGCCCAGTCCCAATTTCTCACCGTAGCGCAGTTGAGCCTCCCAGTCAATCTCGTCGTAGACGGCCCTCACCTTATCCTCTCCCCTTCCGTGGTTTTTTTTCAGGGCTGTATTCTGGAATCCTTCCGATCGGTTGACCAGATCGATGGAGGCCTGATCGATGGCAATGGGATCGAGGGAGGCCAAGACTCCGATGTCAGGGACGATGGGTCCATCGGAAAATGGCATGCAGTCGCAGCCAGGCGTAATCTGCATCAGGAAGTTCAGGTACCCCGTTTTGGCCTCTTTATCTTTCACCACGGCGTAAAGGTATTCAATCATTCGCTCCTGCAAGTCTCTGGAGGTAGCGTCCCATTTGACTTTGACAGCCCTGGGGGGGCAGGCGGCGATGCACTCACCGCATCCCGAGCAGATAGAAGCATCGATGATGGCCGTTTTCCCTTCCAATCGGATTGCCTCGGGCCGACACACTTTGATACATCTTCGGCAGCCGGAGCACAATTTCTCGTCCACCCAGGGGCGAAGGTTGCAGTGTTGGGCCAATTTCCCGGCCATGCTGGCGCACCCCATGGCCACATTTTTGATCGCCCCACCGAAGCCGGCCGCCAGATGGAGCTTAAAATGGGCCAGGCTGATCAAGGCGTCGGCCCGGACAATGTCCGAAGCGATGAGAGCCTCCTGAAAATGGGGCTGGTCGATCTTCACTGCGCACTGATTCTGCCCTGCCAGCCCATCGCAGATGATGAGCGGTGCCCCGGTCACCGACTCGGTGAAGCCGTGGCGGGCGGCCAGACTCAGGTGCCCGAGGGAGATCGACCGCAGTCCGCTGTAGAGCGTGTTCGTATCGGCCAAAAAGGGCTGAGCCCCAACCTTTGTAATCTCATCGACGACCACTCGGACAAAGTCTGGGCGCAGGTAAGCGGTCCCACCCGCCTCTCCAACATGAATCTTGACAGCCACCAGGTCGTCTTGAGCAACGACCCGGTGAAGGCCGGCTTGGCGAAAAAGACGGGCCACCTTCTCCAACAGATTCTCCTTAAAGCCGGTGCGCAGGCTGGCCAAGAAGACATCGCTTCTCTTTCCATCCATCAAGATCGTACCTCACCAGAGCTGCGGACAATCCGGACGTAGCTGAGGACGTAATCGCCCCCTGAGAGCAAAACAAAACAGACCGCCACGTATGTGGAGACGGCCGCATGGGGCTGAAACTCAACGATGTAGAGCAAAATCATGATCGCCAAAGCGGTGACGGTCGTTTTCCCGAGAAGATTGGAGGAGGTGATCAGCTCCCTCTTTCTTATCAATAGAAAGACGAGCACCAGGATGGCGGCGTCTCGCCCGAAGATGATCAGGGCCGCCCAGAGGGGAAAGTCCCTCAGCAGTAACAGGAAAAGAACCCCGCAGCCCACCGACAGCTTGTCGACGACGGGGTCCAGAATTCGGCCCACGTTGGTG
>JBHIER010000315.1:0-4553 GCA_046760705.1 bacterium | reverse complement strand
GTCTCGGAATCAGAACTTCCGAGACGAAAAGTTGTTGGAGGCCCCTGAAAGCATTGAGGTCGAACGCTCGCCCCCTACTCCCACCAATCCACTTCCGCACAAAAGGCATAGTCGACACTACCCGTATAGCATACAATAAAAATACCCCTGCGTCAACCCTTTTTTCGGCTAAAAAGTTGGGTTGGGGTAGCGGAACGAGAATCGGTGAGATCGATCCTTGTTTTTGGGAGCCATTCGGGTTATCTTTAGTCTGTTTTTTATAACCTTGAGAAAAGGAGGCAGACGATGAGAGGCTTTTTAGCTGGGCTTTTTGCCAAATCACCCTTCGGGCCTCTGAGCGAACACATGGCCGCGGTGAAGAGATGCGTTGATCTTCTCAGGCCGATGTTCGAAGCCACGATAGAACAGGACTACGGGCGCGTCGAAGAGCTGGCCAAACAGATATCGGAGCAGGAGCACAAGGCAGACGTCATCAAGAACGAGATCCGCGACCATCTGCCCAAGAGTATCTTCCTGCCGGTCTCCCGCACTGACATTCTCAACTTTCTGAAAGAACAGGACGCCATTGCCGATGACGCAGAAGACGTCGGGGTGCTCCTGACCATCCGAAAGACCCGCCTGCCTGCCCAACTGAAGGGTGAGCTCTTTGCCTTTGTGGACAAGGTCTTGGAGACCTTTGAACTCACAGTCCAGGTCACCGGGGAGATCAAACTGTTGATGGAAAGCTCCTTCGGGGGGACAGAGGTGGGGAAGGTGCTCCAGTTGGTGGATAAGATCGGGCATGCGGAGTGGGAGGCTGATAACCGCCAATTCCTACTGGCACAGAAAATGTTCCAGATGGAGGAGGAGTTACGCCCTGCGGATATCGTTATTTTGATGAGTATTTTCCAGCAGGTAGCCAGACTCGCCGATCACGCTGAAAACGTGGGCGACCTCCTGAGATTGATGATCTCGAAAGGGTAATCCCACCCCATCAGGGAGGAGACAGGTATGAACCGATCTGGAGAGCGGACGGAATGGGCCCTGAGATAAGCCTCATCGCAGCAGCGGTGGTCGTCGGGCTGTACATGGCCTGGTCCATCGGGGCCAATGATGTGGCCAATTCCATGGGGACCTCGGTCGCCTCCGGAGCTCTCACCTTGAAGCAGGCCGTCGTTGTGGCCGGAGTATGTAATTTCATCGGGGCCGTCTTCGTCGGAACTCACGTGACCAACACGGTCCGCAAGGGAGTCCTCAACGTCACCAATTTCACCCACGATCCGACTCTTCTCATTTATGGGATGTTCGCCGTCCTACTGGGAGCCAGCATCTGGGTCACACTGGCCACCTACAAAGGTCTCCCTGTCTCCACCACTCACTCCATCATCGGCGCAGTTATCGGTTTTGGCCTCATCGAAACCGGCCTGGGTGGGATCAGGTGGCATATCGTTGGAGCCATCGTCCTCTCATGGATCGTCTCTCCTTTCGGGGGGGCACTCATCTCCTACCTCGTGTTTCAGATAATAAAGAAGACGATCCTCAACGCCCCAAGCCCTGTGGCCGCGGTCAAGAGGATTGGACCTCTGTTTGTCGGTGTCGTCTTTACCTCCCTGAGCTTGGCTACAGTTTACAAAGGCCTGAAGAATTTGCACCTGGACCTGCCATTTTCATTAGCCGCCTTCATCGCTCTTGTGGTGGGCATCACCGCAGGTTCCATAGCGTATCTCCTTCTCAAAGCCTGTTCCGTCAGAAGAGGCAACGAATACGAACAGGTGGAGAGCCTTTCAAAACCGTTGCAGATTCTCAGTGCCTCCTACGAGGCCTTCGCTCACGGAGCTAACGACGTGGCCAACGCAATCGGCCCAGTGGCGGCCATTCATGCTATCTTAGAGACCCACCGAGTTGATATGCAGGTTCCCGTTCCAGTTTGGATGTTGGCCGCAGGGGGCTTTGGCATTGTCATAGGCATCTCGACGTGGGGATATCGAGTTATGGAGACCATAGGTAAAAGGATTACTGAGATCACCCCGACGCGCGGATTTGCCGCCGAATTCGGCACGGCGACCACAGTCCTCATCTGTTCGAAATTGGGCATGCCGGTCTCGACCACCCATACCAGTGTGGGGAACGTGATCGGGGTGGGGTTTGCCCGGGGTCTGGCCGCCCTCAACTTCGCCGTCATCGGCCGGATCATCTTTATGTGGATCATATCCCTACCTGCGGCGGCCGGATTGACCATTCTCATCTTCAAGCTTCTTGTGCTCCTTCTGCGGTGATCGATAGGGTTGAAAAGTACGAATTTAGCCATTTGAACAGTGATCCTGCTTGCATTCAGGTAAACGTCTCGGAGTTTCTAAAAATTCCGAGATGCGGCGGAAACAGTCTTAAGAAAAGGGAGGAGCTATGAGATCTCGTCAGACAATCATCTCTCTCTTTCTCACTATTACTCTCCTTCTGACCCTTAGGGTTGGTAAGTCCTCGTGCGCCTGGCAGCAGCACGTGGCCTATACCATCCATGTCTCTCTGGACACGAAAGAGGACAAACTGACCGGGCACGAAGTCCTGAGGTACACGAACAACTCACCCGACACCCTGCGGGAGGTCTTCTTCCACCTCTATCAGAACGCCTTTGGGCCTGGATAAGAAATTTCGAGCTCAACACAACTACACCTTCGCCGACTTGAAGGAGGAGGACTGGGGCTGGATAAAAGTGGTCCTCCTGCAGGACGGATCGGGCAACGCCCTCCCCCAGGAGGTGGACAACACAATTATGAGGGTCCCTTTGGCCCGGCCGCTCCCCCCTGGGGAGCAAACCACCTTCGAGATGGATTTTATCACCAAGATCGGAACCCGTGCCTGGCGGATGAAGGCCCGAGGCGGACAGTATGTCATCTCCCAGTGGTATCCCAAGATCTGCGTCTACGACGATCACGGCGGCTGGCACACAGACCAGCACTTCGGCCACGAGTTCTATGGCGAGTTCGGAACTTTCGATGTGGAGATCTCCCTGCCGGCCGATCTCATCGTCGGTGCCACCGGCGTGTTGCTCAACTGGGATGAAGTGCTGCCCGACACCCTCATGGAAAAGCTGAAGATCACAAATTACATAGACACCCCAGAGCACCTGTGGCCTCAAATAGACCTGAGGGGAGACGAAAACAAGACGTGGACCTATCACGCCGACGACGTCCACGACTTCGCCTGGTGCGCCGATCGCACTTTTCGTATCGGCACCGCCGAATGGGAGGGGGTTCATATTTATACCTACGTCCGTGAGCGAAAAGCCCACACCTGGCACGATGCGGCTGAAATCAGCGCCAGAGTGATCAAACTCTTCTCTGAAAACTTTGGAAAATATCCCTATCCCCAGATGACGGTGGCAGATGTCGATCAGGGCATGGAGTACCCCATGATCGTCATGTGCGGCGGAGAGAGCCCCGGCTACCAGTTTGTGATCTACCACGAGATCGGCCACAACTGGTTCTACGGGGCCCTGGGCAGCAACGAGACGGCCCACCCGTGTCTGGATGAGGGGTTCACCACCTATCTCACCGCCTTCGCCCTGGATAGCCTGGTCGAGGAGTACGGCAATCTGGACTGGCCGTTTCTGAAGACCTGGTACCAGAGGAAGTTTTATCCCAAAAGAAACATGCGTGAGTCCCGTTATCACCGGTATCTCACCTTAGCCAAAATTGGATATGATGAGAAAATCTTGATGCACTCCGATCATGCTCGAGAATGGCTGACCTATCGTAACTCGGCGTACAATAAACCGGCCATTAGTCTCTACATGTTGGAATACGTCTTGGGCGACGACGTCTTCAAACAGGTGATGCGGACCTACTTTGAGCGCTACAAATTCGGTCACCCCTATCCGGAGGATTTCATCGCCGTGGCCGAGGAGGTGAGCGGCCGTCCCTTGGGTTGGTTCTTCGAACAGTGGTGGAACACGACCAAGACGTGCGATTACGCCGCCACTTCGCTCAAAAATGAGAGGCTGCCCGGCGGCCGATACAGGGTCAGCGTCGGCTTGAAGCGGTGCGGCCAGATCGTGATGCCTCTCGACCTTGTTCTGACCCTCAAAGATGGAACCCAGCAGAAAGTGATCATTCCCGTCGATCGCTTTGCCAAGCACGAGCAGGGGGCGATCGTTCTGCCCCCCTGGTACGGCTGGGGCGGGCTCAATCGGACCTACACGGCGGCGGTGGAACTGCCGGAGAGGGCCACAGCGGCTGAGATCGATCCCAGCCTCCGGTTGGCCGACACCAACCGCTTGAACAACCGTTCCGGATTTCTACCTAAGATTGACTTCCGCCTTGATAATTTGTACGTGGACCATCCCACCTGGGACGCATATCACATCACCTTTCGTCCCTCCTTCTGGTACAACGACGTGGATGGTCTCAAGTCAGGATTACACTTTGAGGGAAGTTACATGAAGACCGAATACAGTGCCGATCACTACCTCCAGACGGCTATCTGGATCGGCCCCATGAGCGGGGAAATCAATTACGATGTGCACTACAAGACGCCAGCTAAGCACTTCGGCCGGCTGACCGATTTTACCCTGGCCC
>JBHIER010000314.1:0-4556 GCA_046760705.1 bacterium | reverse complement strand
GACAGGAGTCGTCACGTGGAATTTATCAGAGGATCTCGATACTGCAACAACAGGTACTTGCTCTGTGAAAGTGACAGTAGATGACTATTTCCCTTTTGTGGGATGTGATAGTTTGATTATTAACACCTGTCGAATATCAACCGAAACCTTTGATTCGGATAGTATCAACGACGTATTTTCTGATACACTCATTCTTTGTACCTTTCGGGATGTGACAATAGACAAGACTTTGATATCTCCCATAGGTCTCGAACCCCATGAGATACCTGGACAACAATTAACCTATGAGTTACGTGTCCAAAATACCGGGAATGTGGAAGCACGTGATGTAACAATCAAGGAGTATCTTTCTCAACATATAAGATGTGAGAGTGTGACAGTCACATGCAATGGATCTTCAATACCTGTTTCGCCGCAAATCGTTGGAGGTCAATGTAGAATTTCATGGGATGTCGATATTCCAGCAGGCGGGGAGAAAATCTGTACTATCGAAGCGGAGGTCTTGGATGCTGATTCAATACGAGAAGCTATAGGATTAGGCACCTTCTGGATAACAAATATATGCAGCGTATCCACTGTACCTCCAGAAATAGAGTCAGACATTACAAATAATACAGACATTGATTCCTTAGAAATAGAGGTTCGTGGGGGTCTGGGAGTAGATAAAAGAGTTCTCGAAAACATTGCCCATCCTGGAGGAAACCTCACTTATGTCATAGAATATGCGAATATCGGAAATGTTACGGCCAGCGCATCATTTTCCGATACTCTTCCTCCATATACAAGTCCAGTTCGTCCTATAACTGTGAACTGTACTGAAGGAACAGGAACAATACCTACTGAAACAATTGTTAACGATCGATATGTTATAGAATGGGATGTGATTGGTATTCCAATCGGTGTCACAGGTTATTGTACATTAAAAGTTACAGTAGATAATTGTCTACCTTGGAATATAGTGCAACTTACAAATACCCTTCACATCATAAGTGGAGTACTTGAGGATGTTGTTAGCGTTTCCATTCCTGCTGAGCCTGACTCCTTTTCGATCTTCATTCAGATGGATCCTTCAGAGATCATTTTAGGTGAGTGTACCACAATTACTGTGGGATGGGATAGACCTTTGCAATCTCTGACTGTAAGTCCTCTCGATACCGCTTTGAATCCTAATTCTCCAGATACTGTCGAGATTCTGTATTGTCCTGATGAAGTTGGTGTGATCGAGATATGTGCGGTTGGGCAGGATAGCTGCGGGAATAGCATCGAGAACTGTGCTACCCTTATCGTGAAAAGTAAATGTTCTATGAAATTAAACAAGAATGGGTTCAATCCCTCAAGTGAAAATCTTCAGATTGACTTTAGCACATTGGGCAGCGGAGAGACCGAACTCAAGATTTACAATATTGCTGGAGAATTAGTAAAAACTTTCCAAGTGCCGACCGAAGCAGGTAAGCACACAGAGTTTTGGTATGGAAAGAACAATGATGGCGAAATAATAGCTAGCGGGGTTTACATTGTCATCCTAAAAGCAATCGATTGTGAGAAGATGAAGAAAGTGGCTGTGGTAAGATAGGGATTGAAGCTAACATTCGTTGAGTTGGAAACAATTGAAAAGCTACGCCGTTTTCCTGTCTGTTTGTGGGATGCATGCTGAAAGGAGAAGTTGATTCATCCAAATCTTGAAGAACTGTATTAGCGATTGAGCTAAATTGACTATTATGTTCCCGTTTTTGAGGGAGGTAGTTATGAGGAAAAACCTCTATACGATCCTGCTTCTTGCGATGTTATTTCCGGCTTCGGCCTTGGGGCAGCTTGAAAATCAGACCCCTGGTACAACCGGTGCCGACTTTCTCAAGATCGGCGTTGGGGCCAGGCAGGCGGCCATGGGTGGGGCCTTCGCCGGGGTAGCTGATGATGCCACGGCCATCTATTGGAATCCCGGAGGGCTGGGCTACGCTGATCGATGGAACATCACCATGGCCGGAAACAGGTGGCTGTTCGATACGTGGCATGGATCATTCTTCGCCGCCAGACATTTCTGCTTTTTAGGGCAGCAGCGAACGGCCCTGGGCCTGGGCGCCATAGCCCTGGGGATGCCCGACTGGAACAGTACCGAAGACCCCAATGCGAGAAAGGGCAAGGCTAACGATCTGGCCCTCATCGGATCGGTGGCCCAACGAATTGATTGGCTCACTCGTCATCTGTCCCTCGGCTTCAGCGGCAAATATATCCAGCGGACGTTGATGGACGAATCGGCGGACGGTCTCGGCCTCGACGGCGGAATCATGCTCAAAGCCGGTGGGTTCAAGGCTGGGCTGGCCGTGACCAATTATACACTGAGAAAGATACAATTCATTGAAGATGCATTCAAACTCCCCACCACCCTTCGTGGGGGGCTCAGCTTCAACCTCCCGATTCGAGGCCTCCTGCTGGCCGCCGATGCGAGTAAACCCATCGACAACGAGATCAAAATCCACCTGGGCGCTGAAAAATGGATCACCGACGGGCTGGCCCTGCGGGTCGGATACAAGGCGAAGACCGGGGACGGCAACGATATCGGTGCCAACAACTTCAGTGGCTTCACCGCTGGCCTCGGGTTCCGCTGGAAGAGGTGGCAATTCGACTATGCCTTTTCCAATTACGACGAGGTGGCCAACGACTGGCTCAACTCCACCCATCAGCTCTCCCTCTCCCTCCAGGCACCGGACGATCTGGACCCCTTCGGTCTGAAATCGCCCCCAAAAATCGTATACTGCAGCAGCGATCACTTCGACCTGAAATGGGAGCGAACCTACGAACACGACCGGGATCGACCGGCTAAATACTTTGTGGTGATGGACAACGAGGCCCAGTCGGTTGAGAACGCAATAGAAAGATTTGAAACGACACCCAACCTCGACCAATTTCGGAAGTGGATGCCCGGGCAGGCTCCGCTTCTGTTCAAAGAGCAGGAGAATCCCTGGATTCGCCTGCCCAAGCGATCGGATCTGAGCGGCCCCTCCCCTCGATGGTACGTGCAATTGGACGAGAAAAACTTGGAGATCCGGTCGGGAGATACCTTCTACTGGACGGTCCTGGCCTTTGAGGAGGAGACCGGACTGCGGAGGGTGTGCAAACAGAGGGTAGGCCGTTTCACTTTCCGGCCCGATGAGCTCAGAGATTTCAAGCTGAAATCGCCCAAGAACAATAAAATCAAAAAGATATGGAAGGATGAGTTGGTCTTCAAATGGACCAAGACCCGCCTGCGTAAAGGAAAAGGGCTCGCACATTATATTCTGCTCTGCGGCAGCGACCGAGAGCACATTGAGGCCGCCCTCAAGAAATTTGAGGGGCCAATCTGGGTGAAAGAGTTCAAAGCGTGGCTGAAAGAAGAGGCGCAGGTGGAATTCTACGAGGAGTTTGAGAGTGTCGGCAAGGGCAAGATGTCATATCCCCTGCCCATCACACAGCAGACCCGTTACGACGAGGGCAAGGAGATTGTGGAGTGGGTTGTCCAGAACGAAGGCAAGGAATGGCTGCTCATCGACGGCCAGCCGATCTACTGGTCCGTCCTGGCCTACGAGGAGGTGTGCGGGACGAAGAAGATCTGTAAGGAGAGGGTGAGACGCACGTTCATCGACTTTCAGCCCGATCCGACGTTCAGAGCGTACTAACCTTGCCACAAAATTTCACAAAATGACACAAACAGTAAATAAATACTAATTTGCCACAAAATTTCACAAAATGACACAAACAGTAAATAAATACTAATTTGACTTTTGCACTTTGCATTTTACAATTCGAAGCGAAGCTTCGCTGGAAGGAGGAGGTATGTCATGACTACACGAAAAATCCTTTTCAGTATTGGTGCGGCGGCACTCTCTTTGACCTTTTTTGTTGTCTGTGCGCCGAGGCTCATCAATCTTGAGCCGAGCTTGCCAAATCGCATCAACATCAAGACTCCGCCCGAGCGGGGTGGCTGGGGAGACAAGGACACGCTCATCTGGATTGTGGAGGGGGATTCGGTCGAAGTCCAATCGGTGATCTACGGCCGCACCCGCAGCGATGTCCAAAGTCTTCCCGTCCATTTCTACGATGTTCAGACGGTCGAAGATGATCTCATCATGGCCCTTATTGACTCTCAGATCGCCTCTCTCTTAGGCATTCAGGACCGCAAGACGTCCATCCCCTGGACGGTTCCGGTCCATTCACCTGAGGAGAAGGACACCATCTACGCCCACGGTCAGAACTATAAGCAACACATCCTATATGGGCTCGTCGATCCCTACGACCGTATCGATGAACTGAGCGAGGCCAACAATGTGGCCAGTACCAGGGTCAACATCCTTTGGGCACCTAAGGTGGAGATCACCTCATCGGTCCGAAGCACTGTGAGGCTGATCGATAGTGTCACTGTCAAGGTGGAGAGCCCCATCATCCCCATTCTCTTCTTCGATCCGGGGAGTGCGGAGATCAGAAGCCGCCCTGACACAAAGCGGATGCTCCAGGAAATCGCCGAGAGGCTGGCCCGCAATCCTGCGGCCACCCACGACCGGAGGGGTAACATCGATGTTAAG
>JBHIER010000313.1:0-4559 GCA_046760705.1 bacterium | reverse complement strand
GAGATATTTTAAATGGATCGTGGTTCTGGTTTTGACCGCCGGGGCATGGGTGATATGGCAGCATCTGTCATCTCCTGGGTTAAAGCCTATTTCGGTGAAGACGATTAGGGTCAGCCGAGGGACCCTGGTCTCCTGTGTCACTGTGCCGGGAAGGATTGTCTCTCAGAGGGTGGAGAAGATTAAGGCGCCGGCGGCGGGAGTTATCCGTCATGCGCCTCATCTGGAGGAAGGATCTGAAGTTAAAGAGGGAGAGACCATCGGCTGGGTGGAGAAGAGGCCCGAAGAACTGAAATCTTTGCAGAGGGAATTGAGGCTGGCTGAAATCGATCTGAATCTGGCTGGTCAACGGGCGGCTCAAGCGGAGGAGTTGTACGAAGCTAAAGCTATCTCGGCCAGGCAAGTGGAGGAGCTTAAGATAATGGTGACCAAACAACATGTGGCTGTGGAAAGATTAAAGGAGCAAATACAGTCTAAAGTTTTGACCTCCCCTTTCTCCGGCAGGGTGATCAAGATAAAGGCAAGGGATGGCCAATTGGTAAGTGCGGGTGATGAACTTTATACTCTGGTAGATGTGGATGCTTTGGGGGTTGAACTTGAAGTGGACGAATTTGATATATCCAGGGTGAAGCCCGGTCAGCAGGCGGTGATGACCGGACAAACTTTCTCCGGAAAACTGGAGGGGAAAGTAACCAAAATTGCTACCACAGTGAGATCACCAGACGAACATCGGTATCTTCCCACTTTTGCGGTGAACTGCTCGATAGAAGAAAAAGAAAGGGTGGAGTTGAAAGTTGGTGCCTCGGTTCAGGCCAGGATAATTATCGGAATCCAAAAGGACGTTATCTCCCTCCCTCTGGAGGCGATAATTTACAGGGACAAAGGGCCTGGGGTCTTCCTTGCCACCAGCAACGTGGCTACATGGCGAGATGTTAAGACCGGGCTGTCCAATGATACGCGTGTTGAGATCGTTGAGGGTTTGCAGGAGGGTGATCGGGTAATCATCGAAGGCAACCTGGATTTGAGCCACGGGGATAGGATAAAGTTGGGGGACTAAGTGGTGAGATTTTTAGAATGTGTTAAATTGGCTGTCTCAAATCTGAGGGTTAACAAGCTCCGCTCGGGGTTAACTATGTTAGGTGTTGTTATCGGTGTGGCCGCAGTAATTGCTGTGGTTGGTTTTGGTGAAGGCCACAGAAGGAGGATCGAGGAGGAGATCGAAAAAGCTGGCGCGGACATATTTTGGGTCTCACCGAAGTTCAGGGAATATTTCTCCTCTGAGAGCCAAGCCCGATGGTTTGAGCCCTCTTCGCTCACGGTAGAAGATATGGATGCCATTCAAAAGAGATGCCGGAAAGTTAAAGCCGTTGCCCCAACGGTTAACTTCACCGAAATTGGCTCCGTTTTGGGACACAGGTCAACCTTTGACTTAGTCGGTACTTATCCCGCCCTTCAAAGGATCCGAAAGCTGGATCTTCTCAGAGGGAGATTTATCACCCCATCCGACCTGAAGAACAATCGGAGGGTGTGTATTATAGAGCTATCCAAAACCGCATCAAGGCTGTTCAGAGGGTCGGATCCACTGCAAAGGGAGATCAGGGTCCGTGGTCAGAATTACAAGGTGATTGGAGTCGTTCGGCCTGAGACCAGGGAATTTGGAGGCCCATCCAGTGTCACTGCTTATCTACCTCTTACCTCACTCCAGAGATTGGTGGGTAGAACCACCATAGGTATGACCTATGCGCTCACGGTTGATTCCAAATTCACTGAGGGGGCGATGAGAGAGGTGGAGACGCTCTTGAGAAGCCGCCGGCTGGGAAGGGATCAGTTCAGAGTGAGCAATATCTCCCGGGTGATGGAGTCGGCCAAGAGATTGACCAGAACGGCAACTTTGGTCACCAGTTGTCTTGCAGTTGTGTCTCTGCTGGTAGGTGGAATAGGCATTATGAATATCATGCTGGTCTCAGTGACAGAGAGAACAAGGGAGATCGGTATCCGCAAAGCTGCTGGAGCAAGAAGGAGGGACATCCGACGTCAGTTTCTGTTGGAGGCGACAACCCTCAGCATGATCGGCGGTAGTTTGGGAATATTGATTGGGGTTCAATTAGCCAAGATTATTGCTCCGGTCATAAACCTTCCCGTTGCCATCCCTTTTTGGTCCATTGGGATCGGGGGTCTTTTCTCCGTGGGTACAGGGATAATTTCCGGATTTTATCCTGCCTATCGACCCGCGAACTTTAGCCCCATCCAGGCTTTGAGATATGGGTAGAGACGAGGTTATAATGCAAGCAGCCATATGCCCATATTCTCTCATAAGATCAGAGTTGAGGGCAGGCTTAATGAGGCCGGGAATGACAAGGAAAATTGAGATCCCTACTAAAGCAACCCGGTGCGTTCAGTCTTCAGACCACTCCGAAACAGTCTCAGAACGAATATCCATCAAGAGTTGCTCCAACCTGAGAGGATCAACATCACATTTTTTCGGTCCCTGTCTGTACCAATTTTCTCTTGACTTTTGTCCAAGAATAATATACACTAAAGAAAAAGATTTCGATCTGAGAAAACATGCAGCTTATTGGAAAAATGAAAGGGAAGAGATGGCTCCTAATATATAAAATATACGTGACTATTCAGCTTGTCTCTTTGGATAACCTGATTACACCTGTCATTCCGGTTCCGACGATAGGAGGATACCGGAATCTCCTCACTGAGTGTGGAGATTTCTCCATTCCGCTCTGCTTCAGCCGGAGTGAGAGTGCATAGCTGAATAATTACAAAGATACTTTGGTAAGTATTCGACACCTTTAGAAAATAGATCTGTGTGTATCTGTGTAAAAGTTTGTTTTTTAGCCAGCTTTTTTCATGTGCCGCCATTGCCATTGCCAGGAGAAGCCCGGGGTGACGGTCACGAAGCCCGCCCGCCTGCTGCGAAGCGGGCAGGTATCGGTTACGGTACATGGTAACGTCAATAAAAGACGAAACGGGCCCCGTTAGATATGAAGTTATCTCACGGGGCGGGCATCGTAACCCTAACCCAAAAACGTTCTCGGTTGCGGCTTTGCCGCGCTAAGTATAAGTCTTATGACTCGCACTTCAGGAAGTTACAGGTTTTGAATGTTAAAGGCAAAATGAGTGGAGAGTGGAGATGAGATTACAATTCCCTAAATCGGTCCCTTTAGCTAACATGGGGACGCGAATTGAAAAATTGGAGCGTTTGACTCATGCGCTGGGCGGGCCGGAGATTTACATCAAGCGGGATGATGAGACGGGCAGCGACCTGTCCGGGAACAAGGTGCGCAAGCTGGAGTTTGTCATAGCCGACGCGCAGGCCAAAGGAGCCGATACCCTCGTCACCTGCGGCGGTATCCAGTCCAACCACGCACGGGCTACGGCTATTATTGGGGCCCGACTGGGCATGAAGTCCTTCCTCGTGCTGCGAGGCGATGAGACCGATGAGTATGACGGCAATCTCTTCCTGGATAAACTGGTGGGGGCAGAATTCAAATTCATAACCGAAGAAGAGTATGAGATCGTGGAGGACATCATGGCCGACGTGGGGAAGGAGCTTCGGGTCCAAGGTCGGAGTCCCTATATCATTCCCGAGGGGGCGTCCAACGAGATTGGGGTGTGGGGATACATAAAGGCGGCCAAGGAGATCAAGGATCAGATTGGTGAAACCTCTCTTCACATCGAGCACATCGTCTGCGCCGTCGGCTCTGGCGGCACCCACGCCGGGCTGCTTTTAGGCTCCCGGCTCTTCGGCATAGAAGCGGAGATCGTGAGTCTTAACGTGGGCAAAACAGCCGACTACTTTGTCGATAGAATCTACGGAATCATCAAAAAGACCGAGGAACAGTTCGACCTTGAGAGGCATATTTCAAGAGACGAGATTCGAGTCATTGACGGGTACGTGGGCGAGGGGTATGCTCTCAGCCGGCCTGAGGAGATCCACTTCATTGAAGAGATAGCCAAACTCGAGGGCATCATCTTAGATCCGGTGTACACGGGCAAAGCCCTCTTCGGGCTGGTCGATCAGATCCGAAAGGGCCGCTTCTCCAAAGAGGCCAAGATCCTCTTCATCCACACCGGGGGCATCTTCGGACTCTTTCCGAAACGGGATATGTTTTTTAGAGTAAAGAGGAAAGATCGCTGATTATGAGGGAATAGCAGGGAAGAGCACAGGGAAGAGATATACTGACTGGAAACACTACTGGGCAAATTCGCTCGATTTTGTCGGATGAGATGACACCCAATAGAAAAGTGCGGGCCGCTCAAACGTGGAAACCTCTTTATGGCTTTATAGCCGGATGGGTTGCAGCCCTTTCATCCACATCAAGCTGCTATTTTCCCCGAGCCGATCCGCACTATCTATTATCAAAGATATTGTTCAGTCGCCATGCCTTCTGTCCTCATACTAAGAAAAAGGATCCTTTAAGTCATTTTTCAGCTTCAGCTCTGATGATGACTCTATATTTCATTGACTCGGATAGTAGGATACGATGGAGAGAGGGTGACCTATTGGTACAGGGAGCATCCTACGGATAGGAAGGTGGAGGTGAGCG
>JBHIER010000312.1:0-4584 GCA_046760705.1 bacterium | reverse complement strand
CACCGATCCCCGGTTCTCCCTCAACGCCACCTTCGCCCGGGCCATGCCCCAAGTGGGTAACATCGCCTTTATATCTCAGAGTGGGGCTCTGGGTGTGGCTGCCCTGGAGTATGCTAACAAGCAGAACATCGGTCTGTCTAAGTTCGTCTCCGTGGGGAACAAAGCCGATGTCACTGAGAACGATCTGTTGATGGCCCTCAAGGACGACCCTCAGACCGACGTCATTCTTCTCTATCTTGAGGATCTGGCCGATCCCAAGGGTTTTGTCGCGCTGGCCAGGGAGATTACGGGCGATGTTCCTTACAAGAAGCCCATTCTGGCCATCAAGTCCGGGCGGACGGCCGAGGGGGCCAAGGCTGCCTTCTCTCACACCGGGGCTCTGGCCAGTTCGGATGAGGCCTATGACTGTGTCTTTATCGAGTCCGGTGTCCTCCGGGTGGAGACATTGGAGGAGCTGTTCGACTACGCTGTGGCCTTGGCCAGCCAGCCGTTGCCGAAAAGCGACAGGGTGGCTATCGTTACCAACGCCGGCGGCCCCGGTATTATGGCCACAGACGCCTGCATCCGATACGGGCTGAAGCTGGCCACCTTCAAAGATCAAACGGTCGAGAGATTGAAAGGGGGACTGCCCTCCACGGCCAACATCAATAACCCCGTGGATGTCATCGGAGACGCCAAAGAGGATCGGTACGAGTTGGCCCTGAAGAGCGTGCTGGAGGACGAAAATGTGGACGGCGTCATTGCCATCAGCACCCCCCAGATGATGACCGATCTGAAGGCTGTGGCCAAAACCATCGTGGATACAGCCTCGGCCTACGAGAAACCGGTGCTGAGCTGCTTCATGGCCACCGAGGACATTTCCGAGACCCTGCGGATTCTCGAGCAGAGAGGAGTGCCCCACTATCTTTTCCCTGAGGCGGCAGCTCGAGCCATGGCTAACATGGCCAAATATGCCTGGTGGGTTCAGCGACCCCGGACCCAGGTACGCACATTCACTGATGTGGATAGAGATCGGGCGAAGCGCACTCTGGCCAAGGTGAAGGAGCAGGAGCGGACGTTTCTGCCTGAAACCGAGGCGCACGAAGTCTTATCAGCCTATCGGTTTCCTGTTCTGAAATCTCACCTGGCTAAAAGTGTGGAGGAAGGCATTCAAGCCGCGGAGCGCATCGGATTCCCTGTGGTTCTGAAGGTCGTCTCCCCGGATATTGTGCACAAGGTCGATGTGGGGGGAGTGAGGGTGAACATCCAGAGTAAGACGGAGCTGCGCAGGGAATACAGAGACCTTTTGGCCAGCGTCAAGAGCCACAGACCGGAGGCTGAAATCTGGGGCGTTCTCGTCCAGAAGATGGCTGCCAAAGGCAAGGAAGTCATCATCGGTATGAACCGGGATCCCCTCTTCGGTCCGCTGCTCATCTTCGGATTGGGCGGTATCTACGTGGAGGTGTTCAAAGATGTCAGCTTTCGGATTGCTCCGGTCCGCGAGCTCGGTGCTCGCCGGATGATCAAGCAAATCCGCGGTTACAGAATGTTTGAGGGTTTTCGGGGCGAGCCCCCTTCGGACACGGAAGCTATGGCCGAATGTATTCAGAGGCTGTCCCAACTGGTGATCGACTGTGAACAGATTGATGAGTTGGACATCAACCCTTTGATCGTATACAGAGAGGGGGAGGGGGCCGTGGTTGTGGATGCTCGAATTTTGATCAAGTGAGAGGACCTTTCGGATCGCCTCTACCAATCTCCTTCTTGGAGAGGAGGAGACTCTCCCTGATATTCAGACTGCTTTGCTATCATTTCAGCGGAGAAAAAGAAGCGGTTGAGGTTCTCGGCACAAGATCAGCCCACCCTTTCTCAAAAGGAGGCGTTCATGGCTGAATTCGATCAGACTGAGCCCAAGCGGCTGTATCGCTCCCGGACCAATCGCAGGCTGTGGGGGGTGTGCGGGGGAATCGGTGAGTATTTCAACATCGATCCGGTCATCGTCCGCCTGTTATGGATCCTGTTTACCCTGGCGGGTGGTGGGGGGATTATTGCTTACATCATTGCCTGTTTGATTGTGCCCGAGCAGCCGCAGTGATATGAGTAATGTTCGTCGATGAGGCCAAAATCTATGTCAGAGCCGGCCGGGGTGGGGACGGCTGTATCAGTTTCCGGCGGGAGAAACACGTCCCCCGCGGCGGACCGGATGGCGGCGATGGTGGCCACGGTGGCCACGTGATCTTTGAGGTCGATCCCAACTTGTATACGCTGCTCGATCTCCGCTATAGGCAGCACTACAGAGCTGGCCGTGGCGGTCACGGCATGGGGAAACGGATGCACGGACGCAACGGCGAGGACATCGTTATCCCTGTGCCGCCTGGAACGATCGTCAGAGATGCTGAGACCAAAGGGAAAATAGCAGAGCTGGTCAAACCTGGGCAACGGAAGATCGTGGCCCTGGGTGGGAGGGGAGGGCGGGGCAACGCCCGCTTCGCCACCTCCACCAACCGCACCCCACGCAGGTGCGAGGAAGGCTCTGAGGGGCAAGAACGAGTTCTTGAGGTGGAACTGAAACTGATCGCCGACGTCGGTCTGGTCGGCCTTCCCAACGTCGGGAAATCGACCCTGCTGGCGCGACTCTCGGCCGCTCGCCCCAAGATCGCCGATTACCCCTTCACCACCCGGCAGCCCAACCTGGGCATCGTCAACAGGGGCGAGTTCGGCTCCTTCGTCATGGCCGACATCCCCGGCCTGATCGAGGGGGCCCACCTGGGAAAGGGCTTAGGCACCCAATTTCTTCGCCACATCGAACGGACCGAAATGTTGGTCTTCTTGATCGACTCCACCAGTCCAGACGCTGAGGCCGATTTCAAGACGCTGAGAGAGGAGTTGCACCGATTCAATCCGAAGCTCTTGGAGAAAAAACGGATTGTCGCTGTCACGAAGGTCGATCTCATCCCCGATAGGGAGCGGTGGCCGGTCGTTCCAACGACCGACACCGTCCCCGTATGTCACATCTCTTCGGTCACCGGTGAGGGATTGGAGGGGTTGCTGCGGGCCATCGACTTTCAGTTGGGGAGGCAGAACCGTTGAACGATCTGGAAGCCTGGCTGACGTTGAATGGGGTTCCCGGTGTCGGCCCGGCGCGGTTTCGGGCGCTGTTAGGGAGATTCGGATCGCCCCAGGCGGTTCTGGAGGCGAAGGTCAAGGATCTGCTGTCGGTGCCAGGCGTCGACGAGCGAACTGCCCAGGCCATCGGCCTGAACCAGGACCCCCAGTTTGTTCACAACCAGTTGGAGCTCATTGAGAAGCACGGGGTGCGTGTGGTCACGTACAGAGATGAGGAATATCCCGAGAACCTGAAAGGAATCTACGACGCACCGCCGCTTCTTTTCCTCAGAGGGGAACTCACAGAGAAGGACAAATACGCTGTGGCCATTGTCGGCTCCAGAATCCCCAGTGAATATGGCAAGCTTATGGCCGAAAGGCTCGGGGGCGAGTTGGCCGAGAGGGGAATAACCATCGTCAGCGGTATGGCCAGGGGCATCGATTCCGTCGGACATCGCGGCTGTCTGGGCAGAGGCGGGCGGACGATCGCCGTCTTAGGGTGCGGGATCGATGTGGTCTATCCGGCCGAGAACAGGAGATTGATGGAGGAGATCATCGAGTCCGGAGCAGTGGTTTCGGAGTTTCCCATGGAGACGAAGCCCGAAGGACCGCACTTTCCTCGGCGAAATCGCATCATCAGTGGCCTCAGTTTGGGGGTCATTATTGTGGAGGCGGGAGAGAAGAGCGGGGCCCTCTTCACCGCTGAGTTTGCTCTCAATCAGAATCGGGAGGTGTTTGCCGTACCAGGCCAGGTGACGTCGATGCGAAGCAGAGGGACCAACCTACTGATCAAAGAGGGGGCTAAACTGGTGGTGAGCGTGGAGGATGTGCTGGAAGAGCTGGCTCCATGGCTCGACCGCCCCCTCGGGCCAGGACCCACCATCATGCCCGAAATCCGGCTCTCCGAGGAGGAGAAGAGAATCTACGACGCCCTTTCCGATACCCCCGCACATATCGACGCCATTGCCAGACAGACCCAGTTTTCCACATCCAAGGCCCTCACCCTTCTGCTTTCCATGGAGCTAAACGGAGCCGTGAAGCAGCTCTCAGGGAAGATGTTCATCCGGGCATGAGCCAACACAGAGGTTGGCCCCTACAACCCAAATAACAGATTGCTCGGGTGGGAGTTGCACTCCCACCCCCATTGGCTCCACGACTGTGGGTTGGGGGCAGCACTGGGCTTGTAGTAAGCTACGAAGCATGGCGGAGGAGCGTTACCAAGACCCACTCCGCGGAGTTTATCCTGAGCCAAGACTCAGGACTCCGTGCCTGACTACGAACAGACCCCGTTGGATAATCCGTCCCACGGGGTCCGCCCACACAACGGGCCGGCACAGAGTCCGGCCCCTACGATCTATATAACTGAGAAGCCACCCCGGATTCAATTAGTGTGGCCTCTCTCCTCCTCAATAGACCTTTGGGAAACTACCTCAACAGCACCATACGTTTGGTGGCGGTGAAATCGCCAGCCGTGAGCCGATAAAAATAGACACCGCTGGC
>JBHIER010000311.1:0-4593 GCA_046760705.1 bacterium | reverse complement strand
AGAACCACCTGAGTTCTCTTTCGCCGTATTTAAAGACCATAAATCTTCTTCCTCTATCGGTTTGTGGCAGTTCCTCTTCTTTGATCCCTTTTCTGACCAGGAGCCCATAAGTCGCCTCCACGGTGGAGAGCCAGCCTTTTCCGCAAGCATCCCTTAAAACCACCCCATCATTTTTCCCCTTCGCCTTTTCAAATTCATCTAAGGCCTTTTGATAAAGGTTTTTGGCTTCTCTCAAATGATCTTTAGCGTTCATTTCTAATTCCTTATCAATCCTCCTCCCCAAGTTGGGTTATTCCACCCAAAAGTGGGGCATAAAGAATTCACACTCTCATCGGACCCGAGAGACTGAAAATTCTTAAGTCAATTAAAATCATAAACATAAGTGAAAATTCTCACTTCCATTAATTCTTGGCACGATTATCGCTTTTCGCATGATTGTCTATTTCAAATTCCCAGCCGACGGCCACCCATGCCTCTGTTGCGTGCGATGACAGACAGGCGGTCCATGAGCCGGCCATCGACTGGGAAAATCCTTATTGCAGACGAAAATTTCCGTCTGCCTGTCATCGCATTGTTGCATCTCACAACCCAAAATACCTTTCGCAAAAATTGTCCTCTCAACCCTCAGCTTTTTTCTGGATCCTTCAAAATGAACCCTTTCAATCATGATGTAGTGACAGCTCAAAGAGATTCCAATCTGAATGAATCTCCTCGAGTTTTTCTTACGATGTCAGGTGGGCAAGAGATTTTGAAGGTCCTTTGTGCGCAAAATGAAAAACCCAGTTATCGATCTTACGAGTGTCCGATACCAGAATGACGGCTTATCATGAGATCCTCAACTGGGAAATGTGCGCATAAAAAATCCGCCTTTCTGCCATCGCAGGATCTCAATATATATCCGCTCGCAGCGCTATGTCAAGAAAAATTCTAAGATTTTTTCAAATAGACTCCTGAAATGTCCCCTCACCAACAAAGAGAAGACGAAGTACGTTCTGCTAACTCATTGATAAATTGGTGTTTGTATGGACAAAATGGGCTACATGGCCAGGTGTCATTTTTTGGACACCGGCCTGGGTGATTTGCCCAAAGTGGGCTGGGATCACAATTTATCTCGCAAAAATTGACTTGACGCGGAGGCCTTTTTTTTCATATGTTATTCAATTGATGAGGCGTGACCCTTGTTGGACCGGAGCAAAGGGCTTTCAGTAAATGCGACCCTACGGAGCCGATTGGGGGATTGTTGGTGAGATTTTGCAGATGGCTCAACTTGCCCCTTCGAGCAGGGGTGGATCGCGTGAACTTTTTCGCCTCCTCAAGGTTTAAGGAATGGATTGTCAAAATATTGAGGAGCACAGGGCCGGTTCCCCTTGTACTTATGAGCCTTGCAGCCGGAAGGGGTTGTGCTGCGAGTGTGTGGCCTATCATCGGCGGGCCAACGAGCTGCCGGGGTGTTTTTTCCCACCTGCGGTGGAGCGCACCTACGACCGGTCGTATCGGCGGTTCGTCCAAACCTTTGAGAAGTAAGCACCCCGGGGCTATTCCTCAGAAGGGAAGTGGCTGCTGGTGAATTCCAACCTCTGTTCAATCTTCCGGCGCAGCCAGCTCTTGAGCGCCCTTCTGGTAGAGGGAATGAGGCAAACAAATCCGCAACCGTCGGTAATCAGGCCCGGAGTGAGCAGAAGGAGACCGCCGACCAGAATGATGGCCCCATCCAAAAGGGCATCGGCCGGAAGCAGTCCTGCGGCGAGCTCTTCCCTCATTCGACGGATCGCCCCCAGCCCCTGGCTCTTGGCCAATGCGGCCCCGAGCACCCCGGTCGCAACGACACCTGCCAGAGTGGCACCGACCCCGATTCGTGTGCCGATTTCGATGAGAAGAGCCAACTCGAGCAGAGGAGTGAGGGTGAACAGAAGGATCAGTTTTATCAACATGGGACGTCTCCCTTTTATAAAGGTCACCCCAAATATAGGATCCCTCCCCAGTGTTGGCAAGGGCTGACTTTGGAAACTGTGAGCTCACGAGGAGGGGAGTGGCTGAGGATGTGGCCTTTTTGAACTCTTCCCTTGACTCCTTTTTCTTTCTCAACTATATTTAGGATGCCTTTATGGAATTGGCAATCAAGTCTTTGTTTTTTTGCCAAAACATTCTAATGTGGCGTCATTGCGAACCGTTTTTTGCCGAAGCAATCTCACAATTCTCCTCCTTAAGCGAAGAGATTGCTTCGCTGCGCTCGCAATGACATGCTCCTGATTACTGCTTCGACACGCCAAGGTATTGGGAATCAACTCTCTGTTTTTTGGCAGAAAAATCATGGGCTATGCGTCACATGTTGTGCGTCTTTCATCAAAAGCCCACAACGCAATATACACGCACCATTTTTGATGGCGCAAAGAGGGAGGATCAACGGACATGAATGAGAAGGCGGAGAGGAAGAGGAATCGTACCATCGCTCTGATCTTATTTTTGGTGGCCGCGGCCACCTATTTGAGGACGGTCTCACCCACCGTCCCCTTCTGGGACTGCGGTGAGTTCATTGCCACCTCCCACATCATGGGTGTGCCCCATCCCCCTGGTGCCCCCCTGTTTATCCTTGTGGGGCGGCTCTTCATCCTCCTCTTGCCCTTCATTCATGAGGTCGCTCTCAGGGTCAATCTCATCTCGGTCTTCTCCTGTGCTCTGGCCGTGGCCTTCTTCTATCTGTGTGCCATTCGGATCGTGTCCCTGTGGCTCAGGCCCATCGATACCCTCGAAAAGCGGATCATCCTTTACACCGGCGGCATTGTGGGAGCCCTTTTTATGACCTTCTCCGCCACTTACTGGTTCAATGCAGCCGAGGCGGAAGTGTATGGCCTGGCCATGTTTCTCACCTGCTTCGTCTGCTGGCTCATTCTGGTCTGGGCCGAGCGATACAAGGAGCGTGACAGCGACCGGTTTCTCTTTCTCATTGTCTACCTCCTCTTTTTGGGAATCACCAATCACATGACCGTCTTTTTGATAGGCCCTCCGGTCTTTCTGTACGTTTTGCTCATCGACAGGGAAAAACTTTACGATTGGAAATTTTGGGCCCTCGGGATCCTGCTCTCCTCGGTGGTCTTCTCTATTGTGGCCTTTTTTATCTTGAGTGGTGTCATCCTGGCCCTCACCCTGCTGGTGATACTGATGAGTCCTCAGCAGGCCAACTTTAACTGGAGATACCTGGGTCTGGCCTTTCTGATCGCCCTTGTCGGATACTCGACCTATCTGTATATTCCCATCCGGGCCAAACTCGCTCCGGCCATCAATGAGAACAATCCTGACAACTGGGAGCGATACAAGATGTTTATGGAACGCAAACAGTACGGCCAGGAGAGCATGGTGACACGGATGTTCCACCGTCGCGGCAGTTGGGCCAATCAGTTCGGGGCCCACCGACGGATGGGGTTCTGGTACTTCTTTCGAGGCCAATACATGGAGAAGGAGTTTTGGTTTCTGCCTGTGTTGCTGGGGCTTTTCGGGATGGTCCATCACTGGAAGCGGGAGCGAAAGACGGCCATTTTTACCCTCTCTTTCTTCCTCACCGCCAGCCTGCTGTTGCTGATCTATATTAACTTCTCCGACGGCACCCGAGGTGACCATCTGGAGGTGAGGGACAGGGACTATTTTTACACTCAGGCCTACGCCTTTTACCCCCTGTGGCTGGGCATCGGGGCAGCCGGGATATTGGAGTGGCTCCGGTCGCGACTGAAAGCCAAAGCTCGTGCGCTCTCCGGTGGTGCGGCTCTTTTGGTGGCCTTCGCCTTCGTGCCTTTCTTCCACAATTTTCACGAACACGATCGTACCGGAAACTACATCGCCCACGACTATGCCTACAACATCCTCATCTCCTGCGACCCGGACGCCATCCTCTTCACCAACGGGGATAACGATACCTTCCCCCTCTGGTTTCTGCAGGAGGTAAAAAATATCAGAAAAGACGTCAGGGTGGTCAACCTCAGCCTGCTCAACACCCCGTGGTACATAAAGCAGTTGAGGGACTATGAGCCGAAGGCGCCGATCAATCTCTCCAACGATTACATCGATAATAAGTTGACGATGACCTCCTCTCAGAGGCTCTTCATGGATTCGACAGGGGCTCCGATTGCCTCTAAGAAAGTAGAACTGGCCGGCCTGAGCTGGGATCTCAAACCCAGCCGCGACGTCACTTATCGGGGGAAAAAATACGGATACTTGACGGTTCAGGATATGATGGTGATGAGGATCATTGAGCAGAACAATTGGGAACGTCCCATCTATTTTGCCGTCACCGTCTCCCCCGAGAACAAGATCAATCTGGACAAATACCTGCGGATGGAAGGGCTGGTATTGAGGCTGGTCCGTGAAGAGGGGATGCAGCAACTGGACCCCGACCGTTCCCATCACAATCTCTGGGACCTGTACCTTTACCGCGGAGTGAACGATCCGAAGGTGTACAAGGACGATCAGACCATGAAGCTGCTCTCAAACTACCAGGCATCCTACGTCTACCTGGCCCAGATTTACATGCAGCAAGGGAAGAACGAGGCCGCGGTGAGGGAGCTGGAGCGAGCGGTCCGGGAGAAGGGCCACGTGGGCGTG
>JBHIER010000310.1:0-4617 GCA_046760705.1 bacterium | reverse complement strand
GAGGTAAGACCTATATAATAAGGCGAGAATGTATGTTGATAGCAAAAGTTGAAGGGCTTTGGGTGCGGACTCATGCTCGGATTCTTGATAAAATTGGCAATGATGAAAAAGGAAAAAAAATTGAAGTCCTCTTCGGAGCACTTGCGATGGAAGAATGGGGTATTCACCCGGTGCCAGAAGAGGAGAGACTCGACATGACCCATTATCCGAAGGAATTTCTGGAATTCTGAGGAGGACCATGGAAGGTTGGGAGATAAAACTCGATCCAAAAACCGGTGAACTCGATCTCACTGGACTGAGGAGAAGAGAATTTATAGAACACGCACCAAGACCATTGCTCAAGGCGAAGAATTTTTTAAAGGAGGGATCATAAGCTATGTCAAGGCCATTAGTTGAAATAGAAATAGACGGCAAGAAATTGAACGCTCTTTTAGATACAGGTGCGCACAGGTCGTACATCAGGGAGCAAATTGTAGAAAAATTTCCCAAAGGGCCTGTTGAACCATTTGAGGTAAAGTTGGGTGGAGAGATATTGAAATTTGGAGAAGTAAGGATGGTGAGTGGAGTTGTGAAAGATTCGAGGGGGCGGAGATATCGCTTTACTGAGCATCTTTTTGAGGTCAAGGACTTAGGTGAGGAGAACGGGAAGAGAATCGATGCGTTGTTGGGAGCAAGGGTTCTTGAAGATTGGGGAACACAGATTGACGAAAGTGTTACTCCGCCTGACATTGATTTCAGAATACTCAGGAAAGGAGTACTTTTTGAACTTTGAGTATCGTTGGAGGAGAAGAGAATTTACGCTATATTTGGAGGAAAGGATCTAAATAAGATAAAGCTTTATAAACATTCACTTATACTGTGTGGACACACATAATGGAACAGCTTTTGCCATACGGAAGGCCTGTCACAGGTAAGAACCTCATTGATCGCGAGGAGCCTTTAGAAGAGATCATATCGAACTCGAAGCGAGAACAAAGCATCATTTTAGCATCTTCCCGCAGGTATGGTAAGACTTCTGTAATCTTAGAGACTCTTCAACAACTCAAAAAAGAAGGGTTCCTCACCGGTTATGTAGATTTGTTTGAAAAAACAAGCCTCAGCAAAATTGCCGAAGAGATTGTAGCTACGGTATTAGAAAATGAAACCCATCGGGCTTGGCAAATAATTGAGCTCGCTAAAAAGGGAATTCAAACTCTGTTGAAGAATGTGCGGTTCAAACATGTCTGGAAAGAATACGAGATTATCCTCTCTTTTGGCTCAAAAGAAGTTGATGAGCACAGTCTCTTCGATAGTGCACTTGAGTTTCCTCAAAAATTTGCGGAGAAAAAGAAGAAGAGATTATTCATAGCCTTGGATGAGTTTGGAGAATTTAAAAATATTGATGGAAAACTCATAAAGAAGCTAAGGGCCAAGTTTCAAAGGCATTCTATGGTGACTTATATCTTTTCCGGGAGCCAAGAGAGCTTGATGAGAGAACTATTTACCCATAAGGCACAGGCATTCTATGGTTTTGGAAGAATTATCAGTATAGGTCCAATACCTGAAGAGGACGTGGTCAATTACTTGGTAAATAGATTTAAGAAGGGCGGAATAACCATCTCAAAGGAACTCGCTTCGAATATGGGGATTAGAGTCAATTTTCACCCTCATTATCTAAAGGTTATGGCGCAATCAGTTCTTGACTCCATCAGAGGAGAGAAATTCGAACTCTATGAAAACGATTTAAAGGAAGGATTCAGCCTGGCCCTCATGCGAACAAAGGGAGAACTCGATGAGGAATGGGTGGCTTTAAGCAAGGCTGTCCTACAAAGAAGGTTGATTAAATTCCTTGCATTGGAAGGGAAGTTACCCTATTCAAAAGAAAATTTTATCGGTGTTGATAAGTCGAAAATCTATTTTGCCATTACTGAACTGGAAAAGAAAGGAATCATCAGGAAAACAAACAGAGGAAAATACGCTTTCATCAACCCTTTTTTCCCAGAATATATAAAACTACTGGCGGAAGGAGTATAGGTGTTCACTTATACTATGTCACTACAGATAAAGTATTTTGATCTAACGGCAGGCTATACCCGGGCGCCGTGGTTCGGCTCTTTACCTAATCTTATGTAAGTCTAATTTGACAATTGATGGGAGGTTTTTGTGGTGAGAATCACAAGGCAGATTGAAGTTAATGGGAATGACTTGAACGCCCTCTTTGATACAGGGGCGATCAATACGTACATCGTCCGTAAGTACGCTTCGCATGAGCGAATATATCTGGATCGTCCATTTCGAGTCGGACTGGGCGGAGAAAGTAGGGAGATAAAAGAGACGTGTCTCCTTAAGGGCAAAATCGAGGAGCTGGAGTTCTCCACAGACGCGGATATTATTGAGGATTTAGGCACCATTGACGGCAAGCGAATAGACATTATTATAGGTGCGAGAACGATGGAGCGTTGGGAGATAAAACTCGATCCAAAAACCGGTGAACTCGATCTCACTGGACTGAGGAGAAGAGAATTTACAGAATACTGATCATAAGCTATGTCAAGACCATTAGTCGAAATAGAAATAGACGGCAAGAAATTGAACGCGCTTTTAGATAGTTGTGAAAGATTCGAGGGGGAGGAGATATCGCTTTACTGAACATCTTTTTGAGGTTGAGGAGTTAGGTGAGGAGAACGGGAAGAGAATCGACCCGTTGTCGGGAGCATTTTGAACTTTGAGTTGTGAAAGACGGAGGGAGTATAGGTGTTCACTTATACTATGTAACTACATATAAAACGGTTCAACATAATCATGAAAAAGATCGGAGTGTTCGTTTGCCACTGCGGAATCAACATCGCTGGGGTTGTTCAGATTGAAGAGCTGGTCAAATCTCTCCAGGATGTCCGCGGAGTCTTCTATACCACAGACTACAAGTACATGTGCTCTGAGCCGGGACAGGGCATCATCCGTCAGGCAATAGAGGAGAAGGAGCTGGATGGGGTCGTGTTGGCCTGCTGTTCTCCCTCCCTTCATGAAGTCACCTTTCGCCGGGCCAGCTCGGCGGTGGGGCTGAATCCGTACTTGTGCGAAATCGCCAACATCAGGGAGCAGTGCAGTTGGGTCCACTCCGATAGTGAGCAGGCCACCCACAAGGCCCGGGAGATTATCGAGACGATCGTGGAGAAGGTGCGGTTGAACGAATCTCTCGAGCCCATCAAGGTTCCGGTTACCAAGAAAGTGCTCGTCATCGGAGGGGGAATAAGCGGCATTCAAGCCGCTCTGGATGTGGCCAACAGTGGATACGGCGTCGTCTTGGTAGAGCGTGAGGCCGCCATCGGTGGGCGTATGGCCGAGCTTTCTAAGACGTTCCTGACCCTCGATCGTTCGTCCGGGCTTCTCTCGTCCAAGCAGATGGAAATTTACCAACATTCGAATATAAAACTTCTCACTTACTCTGAGGTGGAGGATCTGAGCGGGTATGTGGGAAATTTCAAGGCCACCATTCAGAGAAAGGCACCGCTGGTGGATTGGGAGAAGTGCGACGGATGCGGGATCTGTGAGGAGAAATGCCCGGTCTCAGTCCACTTCGAGCATGAACAGCCTTTGGGCAAAAAACACGCCATCTATCTCCCCTCCCTTCGGGCAGGGGAGCGAAGGGCGGTCATCGATAAAGAGATCTGCCGACATTTTAGTGGGGAGTGTGTCGAATGTCAGAAAGTGTGCCCCAGGGACGCTATTGTTTTTGAGCAGCAGGACGAGAGGGTGGAGGAGGAGGTTGGGGCTGTGGTTGTGGCCACCGGCTATGGGATGTATCCGAAGGAGCAGATTGGAGAATATGGGGTTGAGGAGTGTGAGGATGTGATCAACGGTCTTCAGTTTGAGCGACTCCTTTCCGCCTGGGAGCGCGGTGAAGGGGCCCTCAGAAGACCCTCCGATGGCAAAGTGCCACGCGAGGTGGTTTTTGTTCAATGCGCTGGATCGAGAGATCCGGAGCACGGGATGCCTTATTGTTCACGGATCTGCTGTATGTATACGGTGAAGCAGGCGATGCTTTATCGACGGGCCGTCCCCGACGGGCAGGCCTACGTCTTTTACATTGACGTCAGGACTGGAGGAAAGGGATGCGAGGAATTCACCCAGCAGGGGATCGTGGATGACCGATTGCTCTATATGAGGGGGAAGGTATCAAAGATCTTTAAGGAGGGGGATCAAGTTGTGGTGTGGGGGGTCGATACCCTGATGGGAAAGAAGGTGGAGATTGTTGCCGACCTCGTCGTTCTGGCCACCGCCGTTGTCCCCAGCCCCGGGGCACAGGAGTTGGCCAAGAGGCTGAAAATCTCTGCAGATGAATACGGGTTCTTCTCCGAAGTACATCCCAAGCTGAGGCCTGTGGAGAGCCCCACAGCGGGCATTTATCTGGCTGGATGCGCCCGGGCCCCCATGGATATACCTGAGTCCATTATGCATGCTTCGGGGGCTGCCAGCAAAGTGTTGGCCCTCTTTTCTCAGGACGAGATCTCCCACGAGCCCATCGTTGCCTATGTGGACGAGGAGCTCTGTGTCGGATGTGGGCTGTGTGTTGAGGCGTGTCCCTACGGTGCCAGGGAGTTGCATGAGAGGAAGAGAGTGGCCAAGGTCATTGAGGTT
>JBHIER010000309.1:0-4618 GCA_046760705.1 bacterium | reverse complement strand
TACGAGAGAGGAAGGTATCTCCTACGCCCACCCCTTCCTCTGGGCCCCCTTTGTGCTGGTGGGAGGGTGGAGGTGAGAAGAAAAAGTGCGAAGTCCAAAGTCGAAAGGAAAGAAAGTCCAAAGTATGGGGGAAGGGGCGACACGAAGGTACACAATAAACCCCTGAAGGGGTAACTCCGAGGGTGATAGCCAAAAAGGTGTAATTCCGGAGGCGGGGATCATTGCAATTAATTTGTCCTTTTCAGCAGAACCTTCTCTTGACAACCTGACAAAAGATATGTATATTAAGCAGGTCGATTCGAAGCGTGGTGAGTGTAGCTCAGTCTGGTTAGAGCACCAGGTTGTGGCCCTGGGGGTCGGGGGTTCAAGTCCCCTCACTCACCCCACTTCTACCGCTCGTTCATTTCTCCAAAAAAGTCACCATTTTGGGACTGAACGGGTCGGCTTCTGGTATAGAAACTCCCTCTTCGTTAAGTCAATAGGACACAGATACACTTAGCGCGGCAAAGCCGCAACCGAAATCGTTTTTGGGTTAGGGTTACGATGCCCGGCCCGTTAAATAAGAGATGACTAAACAGTAGATCCTAATGCGTTGATTCGTTAGATGCTCTCCGCAGACGATGTTAGCCGGACCGATTATTTAACGGGGCGCGTTTCGTCTTTCGGTGACGTTATTCGTCTTTTATCGACGTCACCATGGACCGTAACCGATACCTGCCCCCGCAAACCGATATGGTGCAGCTAATGCGGGCCGGAGTGCAGCTCCCACCCGAGCAGGTACGATCAAGTTGAGAGCACCCGGCTCTGGCATCTCCAGCGCGCTTTCCTTCTTATTGCGGCTTGTACAGGGGAGAAGTACCCATTTTAAGCGCTCACACCAATATAATTCCTACAATCTCACATTTTTCTCTTGTTTTTTTGACTGCCGTGCGCTAATATAATGAAACATCTTAAGGCGTTATTGCCATGGGGGAGGTGAGGTTCCGTGGGTCGAATGGTCTGACCGTAGGTCGAAGGCCATAGATCACCGAGACGAAACGGAGAGAAACGATGGTCGGGAAGATGGTCTCTCACTACAGGATTGTTGAAAAGCTTGGTGAGGGGGGAATGGGGGTCGTCTATAAGGCGGAAGATACCAAGCTCCGCCGTTTCGTCGCCCTCAAATTCCTTCCTGGCCACGTTGCCGCCGATGATGAGGTGCAGGCCCGTTTCCTGCAGGAGGCCCGCGTAGCCTCAGCCCTCGATCACCCCAACATCGCCACGATCTACGATCTGGAGCGAACCGAGGATTCGAGCTTCATCTCCATGGCCTACGTCGATGGCCAGACCCTCAGCCAGAGGCTCAGCTCAGGCCCCTTGGACGTCGATGAGGCGATCGATGTGGCCATAGCTGTGGCCCAAGGTCTGACCAAGGCCCATAAAAAGGGGATCGTCCACCGGGATATAAAATCGGACAACATTATGATCTCCCGAGACGGTCTGGTGAAGATTACCGATTTCGGATTGGCCAAGCTTGTGGAGTCCTCCATCCGGACCAAAGAGGGAGCAGTGCTGGGGACACCCCACTACATGTCTCCGGAACAGGCACAGAGCGAGGAAGTGGATCACCGGACCGACATCTTCTCCCTCGGTGTGGTCCTTTACGAGATGGTGACGGGAAGATTCCCCTTCACAGGGGACAGGGATTTGGCTGTGATCTATTCTGTCATCCACCAGGAGCCTACGCCTGTCCGGGAGCTCGCTCCCCACGTTCCCCCAATGCTGGAGAGGATCATCGCCAAAACATTACAGAAGAATCCGAAAGATCGGTACCAGAGCATGGAGGCCTTGTTGGAGGATATGCTCACCCTGAAGGGGGATTACGACTGGAGGAGACGGGTCCGGCTGAGAAGCGCGGCAGTTGTGCGAACAGTTCAGGCCCGTTGGGCCAAACTCCTCCCAGGAGGTCTCATCGCATTGCTCATCTTTGCTCTGTTCATCCTGGTTCGGGGTCAGATCTCCGGCAGCTCAAAAGAGATTGTGGTGCTGCCCTTTACGGATATGACTGAACAGAGAGGGTATGAGGAACATGCCTGGACATTTGCCGGTGCCCTGAGCTCCAATCTGCGGCAGTCCAAGTTCCTCTCCGTGATACCACAGATTCGAATCCGCGACATTTTGAGAGGCATGGGCCGGGAAGATGAGATCCCTCTCGATACGATTACGGCCAAAGAGCTCTGCCGGCTTTCAGGGACCGAGATAGCAGTGGTCGGGGGTGTTCGCCAGGTCGATGGCCGCCTGTCCGTTCAAGTCGACCTGTACCAGGTCGAAGACTGGCATCTCCTCTTCACCGCCACCTCGACCGGTGAGGGGGAAGGCGATTTCTGGGATCTGGTGGAGGCCATCGGATTTCAGATAAGAAGGGGCCTGAAGGTCCCGCAAGGGGCCGCAGGCCAGGCCCATGAGAAGACCATCGAGCTCACCACAGCCTCACCCGAAGCCTACGGATGTTTCTTAGAAGGGGAGAGAAGGATCGAGGATATAAACATGTCAGAAGCTGCCCGGTGTTTCAGCGAAGCCGTCCGCTTCGACTCGACCTTTGCCCTGGCCCACGCAATGCTGGCCCTCATCTACTACTCCCAGGGGCAGAAGCAAAGGGCTGTCGCCGCCCTGGAGAAGGCTGAGCGTTTCAGTGAGGGGAAATCGGACAAAGAGCGGCTGCTGATTCGGTCTTACGAGTGTATGCTGAGGGGGGACAGGGAGGGGTTGTTGAGATCCTTGGCCCCTCTGACCAAACAGTGTTACGACGACATCCGAGTCCTGACGTGGGTGGGAGACAAATATTGGAGTTACGGGGAGATAGAAAAGGCCATCGCCCTCTTCAAGCGCACGATTGAGCTCGATCCGGAGCGGTCTTACTCCTACGAAGCGCTCGGGGCCCTCTACACGAAGAGGAGGGAGTGGAAGAGGGCCCTGAGGGCGTATGAGCGCCAGGTCGAGATCGCTCCGTACAGCGCCAACTCGTACAACAGCCTGGGCGCTTTTCATCTGATGCGAGGAGACCACGATGCCGCCATACGCTTTTTGAATGAAGCCGAGTCGCTGCGCCCGGGCTTTTCGTGCTATTACCTCGGAAGAGCCTTCTTTGCCAGAGGTCAATACGATCTGGCCGAAACCTACTTTCAACAGGCACTCCATCTGGGCCAAAGCGTGAGATTTGATAGTCACTCGCACGCCTACCTGACCTTCATCTATCTGGATAGGGGGCAGTTCGATCGGGCTTTGGCCGAGTCACGGCGGGCCGGCCAGAATGGCCTGAATCGGCCCCTGGCCTGCGACACCGAGGGTCTCGTCTATCTGGCCACAGGCCAGTTGGACAGCGCCGCGGCGATGGCCGAGGAGATTCGCCAGCTTGACCTTCAAGGGCCGTGGTCCTACCATCTCTTCGGTCTCATTGACTGCCAAAGGGGTGATGTGAAGAGCGGCCTGCCTTTTCTGAGCCAGGCCTTGGAACGGTTATCCCCAGAGGATGCGCTCTGGCCCAGAGTGCACTTGGCCTTGGCCAGGGCGCTTCTGCAAGCTGGCGAACCAGACCGGGCCGAAGAACATTGCCGACGGATAATCGACATCTGGCCAGGGTCCGCACCGGCCCATTTTGTCCTGGGCCTGGCCTATGAGGGTCAGGGAAAGATGGACAAGGCAGTGAGAGCCTTTCAACGCGTCATTGATATCTGGCAGGAGGCCAGTGAGAATCTGCCAGAGCTGAAAGAGGCCAAGGAGAAGATTGGCCGCTATCGGAAGGAGGAGGTCTGATGAGGGGGAGTCCGGACCGGAGGCTTCGTCTCCTGACCCTGATCCTGACGCGCGACTGCAACCTCAATTGCAGGTACTGTTTTCAAACGCGGAGAGGGGTATACATGGACGGCGGTCTGGCCATCCGGGCCGTCGATTACTGTTTGGAACAGTCCGGGCAGAAGGTTCAGATCGATTTCTACGGGGGTGAACCCCTTCTGGCCTTTCCCCTGATGAGAAGAGTGATGGAGCACAGTTGGGAAAAAGCCCGAAGGATGGGCAAAAGAATCTGCTACGGCTTCACCACCAACGGGACTCTTTTGGGCAGGGACCTCTTCGAATTTCTCTCCCGCTTTCGGGGCCGTCTGAACGTGAGCCTCGACGGGCCACCTGAGGTGCATAGCGGAGGACGAGGCCCCCTATCCTGGCCGGACGTTGGTTCAATTGGAGAGTTTGCCAGAGAAAACTCTCGATGGGAGGTACGGATCAACACCGTGGTGACACCTCAGAATGTCAAGCACCTGTCTCGATCCCTCCGTTTCCTGTACGACCTGAATCTGGGCCGGATCCACCTCTCGTACCAGTACGAAGCGGACTGGGAGGAGGCGCATTACCAAGTTCTCTGCCGCGAATTTGATAGACTGGCCGGGTGGGTTATTGAGGTCTACGGTCGCCGGCGCAAGATGGCTCTCGATGCTCTGAAACGGACCATACCGGGAAGGCGGCCCTTTGCCTGTAACGCCGGGAGGGATATGTTCGCGGTCACACCGGACGGATCGGTCTACGGCTGTTTTTCTCTCGCCCCCCTGGCTCAGAAGGCGGCAGAGCTCAATGGGAGGCTTCGTCT
>JBHIER010000308.1:0-4628 GCA_046760705.1 bacterium | reverse complement strand
CCCCACCCTCTGTCACCCTGAACTCGTTTCAGGGTCTCCGAGATGCCGAAACAAGTTCGGCATGACAGGAGAGGGTCTGTTGTCACCTGGGCTTCTTACCCCCACCTTGTCACCCTGAACTTGTTTCAGGCTCTGTGAGATTCATCCGACGTCAAGAATAAACCCGTAAGCTGGCTGGTATTCATCCGTCTCTGCACCTTTGTGATAGGTATCTCAGGGTTGCAAATTAGAGATCGATGTAGAGCGTATCTCTAAAAATCCCCTGAGCGCCGAAATTTTCCTTGAATCGCCCTAAGCCCCAATTGGGTTCCATGTTGACGGTGAAGACACCCAAGTCGAGATATCGAAAGCCACGGACAAGAGCCCACTTTACCACTTCGTAAATGAGCAGATTGACGGGCCGATACGCCTGAGAGTCCTCCAGATGGCTAATATAAAAAGCGAGGACTCCGCGCGGGTTACACACGAAGACGGTCATCCCTGCGATCATCCGACCTTCAAGAAAAGCAGCAAAAAGTCGAATGTCCGAAGTGAGCAGGCTTTTCAGTCTTTTCAGCTCGTCCGAAGTATGGGTGGGCGACACATTGTGCCGTAGTTTCAGGTTTTTCTCGAGGATACTGTAAAACGTTTCAAAGTCACTGGAGGGTTTCACCAAAACACCAGACCGTAGGGCCTTTCTGACTGCCGTCCTCGATTCACTCTTGAAGGTCGAGAGAATTCGTTCGGGGGAGTAATTCAGAGCGATGATGCTTGAAACCTCGCGCTTCACATATTGGAAACCGTGTCGGAAGAGGCAGAAGTCGAGATAATTATTGGGGCGCTGCAGATAGATCATTGGAGGAAGCGTCATTTCGATCCGCTGAAAGCCCTTCTTCAGCCCATAAGCACACAGTGTTTTTATCAGTGCGTCCACATCAACGATGCCAATATCGACAGGCAACACCAATCCGCCGAAGGACGCTCCAGGGTGTGACGACAATGTCTTTCTGCCATCCTCGTCCCTCACCACGGCGGGGAAGAGGGCGATCGTCTTCCTCTGGTGGGAGAAGATGAGGTGATGGTTTTGAAATCGACCTGGGGGGTGATAGTCGAGAAACTGCTGCCGATGGAATATGGTTCCATTATTCGACTTCAGAACAAATCGTTCCCACGTTTCTCTTTCCACCGGCTTGTACTGCGTGACGGAGATGCTCATTTCCCACTCCGAGAAAACATGGAGTTATCGTATGACAGCCAGTTTGCCCATCCGGGGACGGACCCCTGGAGCGACGAGCACAACAATGTAGACCCCACTGCCGACGCGTTCTCCGGATCGGTTTTCCCCATTCCAAAAGATGAGATCAGGCGCATTGGCTGGTGGCAGGAGTTCAGCCACAAGTTCACCAAAAAGGGTGTATATTCTCACCAAAGGTTCATCGGGCAGTTGGTAAAAAGTGACCACCTCGTGGCCCTCGGAGGGCACAAACGGGTTGGGATAAAAATTGACCGTTTCGGTCTCCCCCTTCGGTTTGACGATACCGGATTCATATCTACTCAGGCCGGCAGGGGTGGCCACCCACACTTCGCCGGTCTCTGCGTTGAAAGCGATGTCGTTCACCGCATTGTCCACCAGTCCACTATTTGCGGTGTTATATTGGGTTCGAAGGGTTCCCTGGCGGTTGAGGACGAAAATGCCCTGGTCTGAGGTGCCAGCCCAGAGATTGAACCGACTGTCCTGTCCAAGACAGAGGACGCCAGTGTTCTGGATTTCGATATTGCGGTGAAAGTTTTTGCCGTCGTACCAGAAGAGCCCTTGGTTAGTTCCAAACCAGAGAATGCCCCCCTTACCAGCCACAATCGAATTGATGGCCGAGTTGGTGAGACCGCTATCGGCGTTCAATGTTTGCCATGCGTCGTCGCCTTTGAAGAAGGGCGTCCCGGCGGTATTGAGACGGCTCGCACCATTCTGCTCGGCCCCAATCCACACCACACCCTCACTCTCCAGGGCGAGCGAGCTTACAAGCTGGTCCACCAATCCATCGGTAGGGGTAAAGGTCTCCCACAGATCATCCTGAGGAGAGTAGACCACAACCCCGAAGAGGTAATTAGCAAACCATATGTTTCCCCAGCCATCCTCCTTAATGGCGGTGATAACTTCGAAAGCAGGATCCTCAGGGATGCCATGGAGGCCACTGTTCTGAGCATTGAACACCATCCATTCGTCATCGCTTTTGTCCAACGTTCCCCGATCATCCAACCTACTCGCACCATCTCCCCATGAACCAAACCATTTTCTTCCCTCATCATCCTCCATCATGCTCACGATCCTCTCCCCAGTCTCAAGTCCGTCATCTTCGTCAAAATCCGCCCAATGTCCGGCGAAGTACCTGGAGACTTTCCCCACAAAACCCTCGCCCCTCATGCTGCACCACACAAAACCATTCCGGTCGATCATGACTCTCATGCAATTGTTCTGCCACGGTCCCTCTGTCAGAAAATGGGTCCAGACGGTCCCGTCGAAGACGGCCAGACCCGTCCCCGTACCCCCGCAGACAAGAACGCCGTTTCTGGTTCTTGCCACGGCACTGACGTCATGAAACGGGAGTGTCTCATGGGCTACGGCCATCCAGCCATAGTCTTTCAGCTTGAAGATGCCGCCGGAGGTTCCGGCCCACAGCGTATCGGCCAGAACCCTCAGCGAATGGATGCGATACCTCGACAGCCCGTCTTCAATCCAGCTCTGCCCGTCAAAGAAGGCAACACCTCTATCCGTACCAACCCATATCCGTGCATCAGCCACCGCCAGAGAGAGAACATCCACGCTCGGCAGCCCGTCGTCCGTGGTGTAAGACCTCCAGCTCAACGGGTCTTTCAGGTTGGACATCTTCAGAGCAGAAGAGACCCCCCCCTTCGTCCCCACCCAGACAGTGCTGCTATCCGTGGCAAAAGAGGTCACAAAATCATTCGGTAGACCGTTCCGACTGTCGTAGTTTTCCTTCCACACGTACGTACTGTCCCTCTCATCCCAGTCCCACCCCCATCGAAAGAAGGCGATACCTTCGTCTGTCCCCACCCAAAATGTGGCGCCGTCCTGCCAGAGGGTTTTGACCCGGAGGGCGACCCCGTCAAATTCGGTATATGTTCTCCACGTGTCCGTGGACCGCTTCCACTTGCTCAAACCCCCACCGTCGGTGCCGAACCACATGTGCCCCTTCCGATCGATCGTGACCGAAGTCACTGCCACATGGGCCAACCCGTCAACGTTTGTATAGGTCTCGACAAAACTCCCCGACTGGACATCAAATGTGACCACTCCCCCGGTGGTGGCCAACCACAGCGTGTCCCCTTCGGTGCCTATATCCCGGATGTAATTCGTATTCGTGAATGTCCTCCACGTACCAACCTGGCCGATCACCCGAGGGGCTAAAGAACCCAGCGTGACCGTACCTGTCAAAATGATGAGGGCAACCCAATGCACAGCACTTCACCTCACATAATGGCAATTTATCGTCGTTACGAGGAACCCCGTGACTTGGCACGGGATAAACTCCGCGGCGGAGCAATCCTCGATATCAGAGAGATTGCCTCGCCTTCGGCTCGCAATGACAGGGGAAAAAGACGGACAATATTAATGAGAAAAACAGCCATCCCCCACTCACTACTACGCAAACCTGGGAGAAGACATTGCCGTGTTTGGTGTAAAAAGTCTCTCCCCTTCTATAAGAGACCCCTCCCACAACCACCCTTTTGGTGAAGATTTCCGTGGTTTCGGTCACCCGACCGAAGGGATCAACGAACATGGAGACGCCGGTGTTGGCGCACCGGGCCATTCCGATGCGGTTCTCGATGGCCCGAAAGATAGCAATCCTGGCGTGCTGATACGGGGAAGACGTCCTTCCAAACCAGGCATCGTTGGTGATGTTCACCAGAAAATCGGCTCCTCCTCTGACAAACTCCCGGACCAGTTCCGGAAAGATGGACTCAAAACAGATGAGGACTCCAAATTTGCCCTCAGGAATCTCGAAAAGGGTGTGCTCCGTACCTGGCGAAAAGTCCGCCTGGCCGAAATTGAGCTTCCCCAAAAACGGGAGGATTCCTCTAAAAGGTGTATGTTCGCTGAAGGGGACCAGATGGATCTTCGCATATTCCTGCAAAATCTCCTGGTCCGGACTGAAAAGAAAAGCGGAGTTGCGGAAAAGATAGTTCCGTTCTCGATCAAACGTATAGTGAGGGGCACCCGTCAGAATAGGAACATTGAGTGAATCGGCCAATCGGTGGATCACGGTTCTGTACTCCTCGTCGTAGGCCAAATAGATAGGGATCGCCGTCTCTGGCCAGACGACCAGCTCCGTGCTCTCATCGACCCCATTTTCCGTCATCTCAACATAGACGTCGAGGTTGAGCTGCCGGTATCGTTCGTCCCATTTGACTCTCGGATCGATATTTCCTTGTATGAGCACCACTCGGAGATCGACCTCGGGCGAACTCTTCGACATCACATTCCGACCATACACGTAGGGAAGAACAAAGAGCACGGCCATCACCATCAATATAAAGGCTGAGCTCTTCCGATTCAAACCCTTTTTTACCCACAAATAGAAGACCACGTTGAGGGCGAACAGCACGAGCGGCACGAGTAACAGGAGGCC
>JBHIER010000307.1:0-4654 GCA_046760705.1 bacterium | reverse complement strand
ACGATACCCGTTTCGTCTTTCGGTGACGTTATTCGTCTTTTATTGACGTTACCATTTACCTTAGCCGATGCGGGCTTCGTCACCGTCACCCTCATCCCGGGCTTCTCCCGGGGATTGCAATGCCGGTACATGAAAAAAGCTTGCTAAAAAACAAACTTTTACGATGTAATAATATAGGTCAAGGAGAGGTCCATGAGAGAAGTAGCAGTGATCGGAGTGGGGATGAGCAGATGGGGTGAGGTGTGGGAAAAGTCTTTGCGAGACATTTTTACCGAAACGGCCCTATTGGCCATTGACGATGCCGGTGTAGACCGGATTGATTCGATGTACGTGGGGTGCATGTCCAGTGGGCTCTTTGTGGGTCAAGAGCATCTGGCCTCGCTTCTGGCCGACTATTTGGGAATGGGCCCCATCCCGGCGGCGCGGGTGGAATCGGCCTGTGCTTCCGGGGGTCTGGCGGTTAAACAGGGCTTCATAGAGGTGGCCTCGGGCTTGAGCGACATCGTCTTGGTCTCCGGCGTGGAGAAGATGACCGATGTGGGTGGAGATGAGGCCACCTATGCGCTTTCAACAGCGGCCGATCAGGAGTACGAAGGCTACCATGGGATCACCTTTCCCGGGCTTTATGCCATGATGGCCAGGGCGCATATGCATAAATATGGCACCACTCGAGAACAGTTGGCCTGGGTGGCGGTCAAAAACCACCGTCACGGAGCCTTGAATCCTCTGGCTCAATATCCCTTTGAGGTGACGGTGGAGGGGGTGATGAGTTCTGTTTTGGTAGCCGATCCTTTGAGGGTATTGGATTGCTCTCCTATGACCGATGGGGCGGCGGCGGCCGTTCTGTGCCCGGCAGAGATGGCCTCGAAATATACCGACAAACCTGTGGTCAAAATTGTCGGGCTGGGACACGCCACAGATACCATCGCCTTACATTCACGAGAGGATGTGACTACCCTTGAGGCCACCGTCAAAGCCGCTGAGGCTGCCTATGAAATGGCCAACAAGAAGCCTGAGGATATCGATCTGGCTGAAATTCACGACTGCTTTACTATTGCCGAGATATGTGTCATCGAAGCCTTAGGGTTCGTTGAAAAAGGGGCGGGAGGCAAAGCTGCTGAAAGCGGGATGACAGCTCTTGAAGGCAAAGTCCCGGTGAACACCAGTGGTGGCTTGAAGGCAAAAGGCCATCCCGTTGGTGCCACCGGCGTGGCTCAGATTGCAGAAGTGGTGAAGCAGCTTCGAGGAGAAGCAGACAAAAGGCAGGTAGAAGGAGCAAAAGTCGGTCTGACCCAGAACATGGGGGGAAGCGGTGGGAGCACCGTGGTTCACATACTGGAGGTAGAATAATGCCAACACCACAAAGATATTGGAGGGAGATTCCCCAACGGTACAGGTTGGAAGCGTCGAAATGTAAAAAATGCGGGAAGACAGATTTTCCACCGCGACTCGTATGCGGTGAGTGCAGATCGAGGGAGTTTGATCCAGTCACCTTGTCCGATGAGGGTAAAATTGTCACTTACACTGTCATCCGGGTCCCACCCAGCCAATTTGTCGACGAAGCGCCCTATGCTGTGGGGATTGTGGAATTGGATGACGGAGTCCGGGTAACTTCGCAGATCGTGGACTGCGATCCCGAAGAGCTTGAAATTGGTCAAAAACTGAAGGTCGAGTTTCGCAAGATTCAGAACGACGGCGAGGCCGGTATCATCTGCTACGGCTACAAGTGCGTGCCGGTTTAAGACAAACCTTCTGGGTCATAGAGTTATCAATGTTATGTTAGAGAGACTCGTGGTTCAAAATTACAAGAGCCTCGCGGGCATCCAGTTGCACTTGAAGCCCTTTACCGTTTTTGTTGGCCCTAATAACTCCGGCAAGAGTAATATTTTCGACTGCTTGTTCTTTTTGAAGGAGTTGGTGCATCAGGGTCCAACTGCCGTATCTTCGAGAGGAGGATTTAAGTACATAGTTTGGGGGGGTGACATAAAACGTCCAATTGCTTTTGATCTTGAAGCTGTTATTTTAGAGCCCAGTCGTTCATTGCCTGTGGGTTATAGGATAGAGCTTGTTGGGGGACCTGTTCACCATCAATTAGTCAGTGAAAGATTTTTTCTAAACACCTCTCCGCAGCGACGAATCCTCCTGGAATCTTCAGGTGGAAAGGGTAAGGTTTGGGACGAACATGGTCAGGAACTTGGGGGTTTTAGTGGCGAACATTGCTGGATTGCACATTACTCGGATACAGATCAATTTCCGATTCACAGTACTTTCGCCCAATATTTAAACAACTGGTCCTTTCATAATTTTGTGCCCTCAAAAATGCAAGATCCTTTACCTGCCAAAAAGGACCTCAGGTTACTGTCAGAGGGAGATAATATTTCTTCCGTTTTACACACGCTTCACTCTGAATATGAGGAAAATTTTGAGGAGATTGAAGGGCTTTTGAAAACAGGGATGCCAGAACTGGGGCGACTTTTTACAGCTTTAACTGAGGAAGGTCAAACCTATGCTACCTCTCAGGAGAAGGGGTTTTCGCTTAAGGTTCCAATATGGGCGATGGCAGACGGGACACGACGATTTCTGGCTCACCTTATCGTTTTGCATTCTCCCTCACCACCCCACCTGGTCTGTTTTGAGGAGCCGGAGCTCTACATTCATCCGAGACTGATGGAACTGTTGGTGAATGTTTTCAAAAGTGCTTCTGAGAAGACACAAGTTTTAGTTAGCACTCATTCCCCTTATTTTCTTGACTTCATCGAGCCGGAAGATCTCATTATTGTGGAAAAGACCGAGGGCATGACCAAATGTAAAACTATTGCCGATAAAAAGGGATTGAAGGAAGCTCTTAAAGTTCTGGGTCTGGGGGAGCTATGGTGTTCTGGAGATCTCGGAGGGGTACCGTGAAGATAGGACTGTTTGTTGAAGGACCAACCGAATATTGACAAGATTATATTCTGTAAAGATTCTGAATGTACAGATCCTTCCGAAATCAGAAATGAGACTAACCTGGTTGAGAAGGAGATTGGCAAACCAGGATTATCACCAGTTCCTCTCTATATTGTTGTGGTACACGCTTTGGAAAGTTGGCTCATGGCCGATTCAGAAGCGTTGGCTCAAGTGTTTGGCCAGAAGGTGAAAATTATAAGTGACATAGAACGGATATGCAAGCCGAAAGAATTTCCAAAAGATGCGGTTTCTGAGATAGGGAAAACTTTTATATTTTCTCGTGATAATCTTAAAATCACTGAGTATGCTGAGCCAGAGCGCATAGAACAGAGATGCCCAAGCTTTGCTCAGTTTCGACAAGCGGTCCTTGATCCTTGAGGTGTTCTCAATCTTTATGCGAAGGTCTATTTCAAAAGAAAGCTAAATAAAATGTAACTATTCAGCTTTGCACTGTCATTCCCCGAAATTTCTTCGGGGAATCTCCGCATTCATTCAGGAGATTCCGGTATCCTCCTATCGTCGGAACCGGAATGACAGGTGTAATGAAGTTATCCAGAGAGGAAGGCTGAATAGTAACAATAAAAATAATGTATCGAATCGAATCGCACGTAGACACGAACAGCGCTGAGTTCAAGGAAAACCGGGAGCACATGCGAGGGCTGGTGGCTGAGTTTAAAGAGCGGCTGGCCGAGGTGAAGAAGGGCGGTCCACCCAAGGCCATTGAGAAGCATAGGGCCAGGGGTAAGCTGACAGTCAGGGAGCGTTTGGAACGATTGCTGGACAAGAACACACCCTTCTTGGAATTGAGTTCCCTCTGTGCGTACGATCTTTACAAAAATGAAGCCCCGTGTGCCGGCATCGTTACAGGAATTGGGGTGGTTCATGGGAAAGAGGTGCTCATCGTGGCCAATGACGCCACGGTGAAGGGTGGGACCTACTTTCCCGAGACGGTCAGAAAACATGTCCGGGCTCAGGAGATCGCTCTGGAGAACCGGTTGCCGTGTATCTATCTTGTGGATTCCGGAGGAGTTTTCTTACCTCTGCAGGCAGGAGTTTTCCCGGACAAGGAGCACTTCGGGCGTATCTTCTACAATCAGGCCCGGCTTTCGGCTCTGAACATCCCCCAAATTTCTGTGGTGATGGGATCGTGCACGGCAGGGGGGGCATACGTGCCGGCTATGAGCGATGAAACGATCATCGTCAAAGAGCAGGGGACCATCTTCATCGGCGGGCCGCCTCTGGTGAAGGCGGCGACAGGGGTGGATGTGACTCCTGAAGAACTGGGTGGGGCCGATATTCACACCAGAATTTCAGGGGTGTCCGATCACTTCGCCGTCAACGACGAACACGCCATCGAGCTGTGCCGCAACATCGTTGAGAATCTACCGGCCCCTCAAAAATTCGAGTTGGATATGGAGGAGCCCGAGGATCCGTATTACGACCCGGAGGAGCTTTACGGCATCGTCCCCAAGGATTTGAGGAAACCCTTCGACAGCCGTGAGATCATCGCCAGGATCGTCGATGGCAGCCGCTTTCACGAATTTAAGGAGCGGTACGGAACGACGCTGGTCACCGGGTTTGCCCGCATCATGGGCTATCCGGTAGGGATTGTGGCCAACAATGGAGTCCTTTTCTCCGAGAGTGCGCAGAAGGGAGCCCATTTTGTCTCCCTCTGTGCCGTGCGCAAGATTCCTCTCGTCTTTTTGCA
>JBHIER010000306.1:0-4662 GCA_046760705.1 bacterium | reverse complement strand
TCGGCTCCGTTGTCATCATTTAAACAACCTTGCCCCAGGCAGGTGCAATCACGGCCCAGTTTCAGCGGAAAAAACACAACCACTCCCACCAATCCCAAAAGAATTATAAAAACTGCTAACTGTGTTCTCATTGCTCTCTCATTTTACCCCATCATACTGGTAAGCTTAATAATAATTTCTAAGAAGAGGCTCGAAGCTGAAGAAGCCTCTATCAAACAGAAGCACTTGCATACTCATGGCCAGAAACAGAAGGTCTCTCACTAAAAGGCTCAGCCCCGTCCTCTCACCGCCACCACTTACGTCAAAGCACCCGCACTGAATGTCGAGCCCCCGAACTAAGGCAGAGGCTATAGCCATAATGAAGACAAAGAGCATAAAAGAAACCAACAACGCGCTGCTGCGGGTAAAAACACCGGCGATGAGAAGAAAACCGCAGAGTAACTCCAACCACGGAAGAAAGGTAGCCAACAAACCGATGAACACTGATGGCAGCAGGCGATAGTTGGCGATGGCCTTGGCAAAAGCCTCCGGATATAAAATCTTCTCATACCCAGCATACAGAAAAAGCGCCCCCAGAACTATCCTGAAGACAAAGACAGTATATCTATGAACAAAAATTTCTTTCAGCAATGTAAAAACCTTCATTGCTCCGATGTTCTTTGAAACGTATTAAGGTCCAACAGGATAACCCGCTTCTACCCACCGCGGCCAGCCGCTAAAAAAGACCTTAACGTTTCTGTAACCCATCTTTACCAGAGCATTAGCCAGATATATGCTCGACTCGCAAGCACCGCCGCAGTATGTGATAATCTCCATTTCCCCGGAAAGCAGATTTGAAATTTCAGGGTATACATCGTCGAAATTGTCCCAGGGCACATTTATGGCCCCGAGTATGTGCCCTTCCACAAAATCACCTTTTGGCCGAGCGTCCAAGAAAATGGCTCCATTATTATCGAAGTTGGTCTTCGCCTCTGACAGTGTGATTTCCGGGGCCAATCTGGGAATGGAAGCCTGCCGTTCGTCGATGGGCAGAACCTTCTCTCCACGTAACAAATCCACAACGAAGGAGAAATTTGCAACTATCCCCGCTGCAAGACTTATCCCCATTATTAGAAACGTTTCCCTGACTATATCCTCTATACTTTTTCTCATCTCCATATTATTATATAGCCTTGCTGTCATCTCTAAGTCTTCTCCGGTTTTCGGACCCTCTGCTCTATCACTTCGTCTTTTTAAAGATCTCTTCAGGTGGATGGCAACAATCTGGCATCTTCTCTTTGCTCTGAGAAACTGACTCTTTCTCCAAATCTTTCTTGAACCTCTTTAAAGCCTCTTTGATCTTCTTCCAGAAAGCCATTTTTTCACCTCCTGAACAGCCTGTCGAATCTATTCACTGGATGTCGCACTAAGAAACCTCTGTTCGAATACGTCATCTCACATTTGTATGCTTTCCTTTTGCTGATTTTATGTATTTCTCAGGGTTTTTCTCAAACTCCCCCTGGCATAATGGACAGCACAGATAGAATGTCTCTCCTTTATATTCAATAGAGATGTATGCTTTATTCCGATTCACTCTCATGTGACACACTGGACAGAATGTCATGATCGTCTCTCTCCTTTATCTCATCCATTCAGGATGGATGTTTTCGTGTAGATGAACTTTCGTTCTCTCCATCAGCCAGAATGGCTGCGCGGCCTCAGCCGAGCCAATCTTTGCGTTCCTTGCCGGCGGACAGGTGCCGGTGCCCAAGATGACATTGACCATCCCCACCACATCCAGAATGTTGACCTCTCCGTCGCCGTTGCAATCGGCGGCCCACTCCTCTCCCGGCCCAGGCTGATAGGTCTCCAGAATAATGTTCACCGCTCTAACGATGTCAAGCACATCGACTGTGCCATCTCCATTCACATCTCCCTTAGATGGCACTGAGCTGGCGAACAGAGCGTAGTCAGAGTGGAGAGGGTTTTGAGATACAGTGAGCGTATTCTCGGCGGTGTTCACACTGACGCCCGAAACTTCCATCCACTGGGACGTACCTTGGTCCCAGTATTTGAGCATCATCCCACCTTCGGACATAACGCCCAACATCTCATCGTCGTAATGCAGATGCAGCCTGATGGCTTGCATGAAGCCCATATGGCCATCACCCATCATCCCGTGTCCCATCGGATTGGCGATGTCGATGTGATATCCTCCAATCATCGTCGAGTCGTACGTTCCAGGCATGCTATCGGGATGTATCTCCTCAAACTCGCAGTAGATGGAATCGGGATACATCATGCCCATCATGCATCCCGGTGGAAACTCCAACCAGTCGAGGCTGTCGGTGTAACAGTGGATAAATGTGGTATCGCTGGCCCCCCGGTGAATCCACCCGCCGCGGGAGGATACTGTCTCCCACTCCCAGGCAAGCATGCCGCCAACCATGTTGAACACATGCTCAAAACCCTGGCTGTCCAGAAAAGTGCTGGCGGCAGCACTCCGGTTGCCGCTGCGGCAGACGACGATGATGTCCCTATCCATTGGCAGTTCCTCATATCTTTCCTGAAGCACCCTGCTGTTCCAGGGCAGATTGATTGCGCCAATGATGTGAGCCGGATCATACTCCCACAACTCCCTCACGTCCACTATGACCATATCATCGCCGTTTTCCACCTTTTGATGCACCTCCGCTGGAGTTATATCTTGATAGGCGTGGACACCGAATGTGCCTAACATGAACACAATGAAAGTAAAAGTCACAACCTTCTTCATTTAACGGCTCCTTCCCAATTTTATAAGCACCACATTTACGGGCATAAAGCCCTACACTACACATCTATAAAATGTAGTGTAGCCCCTTGTGGGCGTCCACTCAAAAGTTGAAAAACTCTTCTTTAGTTCACCGTGATATCTCCTTTTTGGAATGTGCCTGTAGAAAGGCCTCCTCCTCAATGCCAACTGTGGTGGAGATGGCCGTGGCCCAGGCCAACTGCCAATACTGCCACCAGCAGAAGCCCAGCAAAGGCAACTGCATACAATGCAGTATTATCTCTTCTGGGTTGTTCCACCTTAAGGGGAACGGTATAGCGGTCTTCGGATCTGTTGAGAACGAGAATCTTCCCATCTCTATAGATGATGACTTGGATGTCATTCCGATCAACAGATAGGAACGAGATCTCACCCAGAGGATCGATTTCTACCTCTTCTTCTGTAATCCTTAAAACGACCCCAGGAATCATCGTGCCGTCTTTTTTGAAAATGCGATCGTATTCAGACGGTTCCTGAAGGAAGACACTCTCGGAGAAAATGCTCGCAAGGAGCAAATGAACCGCCACCACAATCGTTATGGATCGCCGTACCATTTTTACCTCCAAAATACGAACCTTTACCTTCTATGAACGAGTTTTTTCTTCAAGGCCCGGATATATTTTTCAGGCTCTCTCTCGAACTCGGCCTGACAGAGAGGGCAGCACAAATAGTACGTCTCACCTTCGTACCAGATGGAAATGTGGGCCTTGTTCTGATTGGTCCTTTGTTTGCAAACTGCACAGCGAAGCATGGTGTCACTCCTTTCCTCGAATTAAAACTCAGCCCCGAGCGAGAGATAATGGGTCGGCTGGCCAGGACTCTCGGCCGACAGGTCGGTCTGCCAGGCGATGTCGTAGCGGAGAATGGTGTACCAGATGTTGAGTCTTGCACCGAGGCCGTAGCCGCCTCTGAGGCTGTCGAACTTTGGTAGCCCCCTATACCGTGATAGGGGTCGAAAAGCTCTGTTGTCGTCCCAGGCACTGCCTACATCGAAAAAGAGAACCCCACGAATGTCTCGGAAGGCTACGGGCAGAGGCCACCCCAAAGAGAGTTGATTGATCAGCGGATACCGAAACTCGAAATTGGCTAAAGCGAATTTGGTCCCTGATAATTCATAATAATCGTATCCCCGCAATGGTGTTTGAACAACGGCAAAATAAAAATCCTCCAGGTCGAAGACATCGGTCCTGGCGTAGTCAGCCCAGGCCCAGTTGTCCATGCCCCCGAGAAAGAACCTCTGGGGATTTTTGCCTTTGCTGATGCCGCCGGCCAGACGGAGGGCAAAATGATGTCTCTTACTCAAACGTATGTACTGGCGATAATCGCCCATAACCGTGGCGAAAGAACGGGTGTTTATCCCGATTTCGGGGCTGTATTGCACGGTCAAAATGGATCGGGAACCATTTACCGGCCCTGTGTACCCCCACAAAACTGTGTCATGCACTAAGGACAGAGTAGGCATCAACACCCTTATCCCCTGGGGACGATAAACATAATAATAGTAATAAAAGGAATCGAAATCGTAGTATTCCCGCTCAATAGCTAACCACAACAGGCTGAAATCGAGCCGCCTGAACTTACTGAAAGGCGCAGACAATAAGGCCATAGCCCCGTATGTTCTGTCCCCAAACCACTCATCGGTTTCGGAGATGTAATAGTAGTTTCGAAAGTTGAACACTCCCAGACCGTAATCGATTCTCCGGGGCAGATAAAAGTACGTCAGTTGAAAATCACTGTTTTGGATGGAGTAAGCGAAATCAGTATAAATGTAGAATCTATGGTTTCCCATGATGTCACTCAAAGCGATCATGGTCTGACCGCTAAACCCCCAGTAGGAGTTGTACCCCACCGAACCGGTGACGATATCGGGC
>JBHIER010000305.1:0-4665 GCA_046760705.1 bacterium | reverse complement strand
GTGAACGGCATGCGCGTGGCGGGCGGGCAGGAGATCGGCATGGCCTGCGACCTCTCCCTTGCAGCAGACACTGCTGTGTTCGGTCAGGCCGGCCCCAGGCATGGCTCAGCTCCAGACGGCGGTTCCACCGACTTCCTGCCTTGGTACTTGGGAATCGAAGACGCCATATGGAACTGCGTCTCCTGCGAGTTGTGGAGCGCTTACAAGGCGAAGCGGCTGCGGCTGATAAGTAAAGTCCTTCCGGTGATCAAGAAGGACGGCGAATTCATCAGAAATCCGGCTGTTGTCACCGATAGGTATGTTGATGACGGCGAGATTGTCTATGGAGAATTCGTGCCAGGCGAAGCGGGGAAACGGGCCAAGGAATTTCTGAAAACTGCTACCATCGATTTTGAACTTCTGGATAAGGCCGTGGATCAAATAGTCTGGACTTTCACCAACCTCATGCCGGGCTGCTTGATGAAATCCATAGACGGCATCCGCTTGAAGAAGAAATTCTTCTGGGACCAGTGCAAGCTGGCCAATCGCCATTGGTTGGCCGTCAACATGATGACCGAAGCTTTTATGGGCTTCCACGCTTTCAACACGAAGAAGATGACTGGCCAGGATGTCATCGATTTCATCAAATATCGCCAACTGTTGACTGAGGGGAGAGAGGTGGATGACGAATTGATGGCAGAAGTTCTGCCTAAGCCACAGGCTTTATAACATAAGGGGGTTAAGGATTTACCTTTTTATGGAAGAGTAGAGAATGCTCTACCCCATAAAATCGTAAACGATTAACTCCGACTGCTATTGAGAGGCATATTATGACTGAAATTGAGTTTGATGCGATCGTCTTTCAACAGGGCAAGACATACGTAGCCTATTGTCCAGAGTTGGATGTCTCAAGCTGCGGTGAGGATGTTGGTCAGGCGAGAGATAATCTTCGGACCGCTGTGCGTCTCTTCGTTGAGGAAGCAGAGAAAATGGAAACCCTGGCTGATATTTTGCAGGAGTCAGGATATCAAAAAGATTCCTCTGGACAGTGGAAAATTGGAGGGTTGAATGGAAGAGAAAAATCGCATTGTAATTGATCAGAAAATCCATTTTGGACAGCCGTGCATTGCCGAAACGCGCATTCCTGTTTATTGCATTCTTGAGCTTGTTCAGGCAGATGTTCCCTTTGATGAGATTGTGGCAAAATACTATCCTGACATAACAGTTGAGGATGTGAAAGCCTGCGTCCAATATGCCACAGACTTGGTAAAAGCAGAAGAGATACATAGCGCAGCAAGCTGCAATCGCACTTTGAGAATAAGTATATCAGATGATCAGGATATCAGTGGGAAGAATATCAGGAGATCAGAACATCGGGATAGAATCTGATATTCTGGTAATCTGATTCCCATCCTACTGATTTGCTGATATTCTGATTTGCATTTGATGAGAAAGGAGGAAACTTATGGATCTGGAAGGGAAATCAGCCATTGTTACCGGTGGCAGCTTGGGTATAGGCACCGCTGTGGCGTTGGATCTGGCAGCTAATGGGGCAGATGTCGCTTTGAGCTACCGCAAACATCCCAAGGAGGCCGAGGAAGCAGCGGAGAAGATCAAAGCCATGGGACGCAAAGGGCTGGCGATTCAGGCGGACGTTTCTAAGTTTGCTGACGCGGACCGGATGGTCAAAAGGGTACTGGACGAGTTCGGCCGCATCGATATTCTGGTCAACAACGCCGGCATCAATTGGGACGGGGTGGTATGGAAGATGACCGAAGAGCAGTGGGACGCGGTCATCAACATCGACCTCAAAGGATGTTTCAATTACATCAGGTTAGTGGCACCCATCTTTCGGGAGCAACAATCGGGTAAGATCGTCAATATCACCTCCATCAACGCCTTGCGAGGGAAATTTGGTCAGGCCAATTACGCCGCCGCTAAAGCTGGTGTTATTGGCCTGACCAAGACAGTGGCCAAAGAGCTTGGCAAATATGGAGTTAACGTCAATGCTGTGGCTCCTGGACTCATTCTCACCGACATGATGGCCCAAATGCCCGAGGAGGCTAAACAGGCCTCTCTCTCTGAAACTGTACTTAAACGGTTAGGCGCTCCAGAGGAGGTGGCCTCAGTCGTCACTTTCTTGTGTTCAGAGAAAGCAAGACACATTACCGGTGAAGTGATCAAAGTGGATGGAGGGCAGTATATTTAGTTTGCGGTGCAAAACGGAGATAAAGTGAATATCCGAGGGAAAAGAAACCATGGTAGACAGTTATCTCCAGTCGCCATTGCCTTAACTATACCACGGGAGGTAAAAAGCAATGGAAAAAAGCAAACTGCTTGAGCGCATTGTGATCAACCCGAAAGTGATGGTTGGAAAGCCGGTCATTAGGGGAACGCGGTTGACCGTCCAATACATTCTGGGACTATTGGCTCACGGTGCGACTGTGGATGAAATCCTACAAGAATATGAAGGGTTGACTCAGGAAGATATCCTGGCATGTCTTCTTTTTGCCACGGAAGCTTTGGAAAGCACCACCTTTGTCCCTTTGACCATAGAGACAGCTTAGATGCGGTTCATCGTCGATGAGTGTACTGGCCCGGCAGTTGCTCGCTGGCTCTGTAAGCACGAACACGATGTGTTCTCGGTCTACGAAGAAGTCCGCGGATTAGATGACGATGGTGTGTTGCAAAAAGCAGTTGCGGATAATCGCATTTTGATTACGAACGACAAAGATTTTGGGGAAATGATCTTTCATGAGGAGAAGGTACACAAGGGGGTTATCCTTTTCCGGCTGGAAGATGAGCGGGTGGCAAATAAGATTAAGGTGCTTAAACGGTTATTGGAGCGATATGCCGACCAACTTGTAGATAATTTCGTTGTCGTCACTGAAACCACCGTTCGCATCGCCCACATCAAAAGCGATTGATAGAAGTGCTTGATATTCGGGACTGAATCTACGACATATTGTAAAACCATCAAACGCTTAAGGAACTTTAACATCGGCTACCTAAAGACACGGTATTATTTAGTTAGGACTCAAAACAAGGGATTCCAAGGAGGATAAGGAAGATCAAGGAAGGGCAGGGAATTATTTTGTACTTAATTAAGTACTGATGTTCTATATGTCCTTCCCCTGCTATTCCTTGCTATTCTCTGATACCCTTGCCATTCCTTGATTGAACGAAAGGAGGGTTAACTATGGAACTGAACGATGTTGTTGTTGTCAGTGTGGTGCGCACACCGATGGGGAGGTTTGGGGGAACGTTACGGGATGTGCCTGCATACGACCTCGGAGCGGTAGTCATTACTGAGGCACTGAAAAGAGCGAAGCTGAAGGGCGATCAGGTGGACGAGGTGATTTTTGGCCACTGCCGCCAGGCGGGAAACGGTCCAAATCCTTCAAGGACCGCTTCTGTTCGCGGCGGGATACCGATGACGGTGCCGACCAATACCATCAACAAAGCCTGCCCGTCGGCCATGAAGGCTCTGGCTCTGGCCTCGCAGGCCATTCGCCTCGGTGACGGGGAGATCATTGTCATCGGTGGGATGGACAGCATGAGTACCATCCCCTATTTGCTCAAAAGTGCTCGATGGGAGGGATTCAAGATGGGAGATAAGACCCTCATGGACGGCTGGGGCGACTCCATCGATCCGCTGTGCAACATGGGCATGGGGCAGACGGCTGAGAACCTCGTTGAAAAGTACCAGATCTCCCGTGAGGCCCAGGATCAGTTTGCCTTTGAAAGCCATCAGAAGGCCGCCAAGGCCCAAGACGAAGGGTGGTTTGATGAAGAGATTGTGCCCGTAGAGGTGCCTCAGCGCAAGGGCGAACCGAGAGTCTTTGATAAAGATGAGACAATCCGCCGCGATACCTCCATAGAAAAATTGGCCAAGCTTCCTGCTGTCTTCAAGAAGGATGGATCGGTAACTGCGGGAAACGCCTGCCAGATGTCCGATGGGGCCACGGCTATGGTGGTCATGTCCAGAGATAAGGCCAAGGAGCTGGGGCTCAGGCCGCTCTTCTCTCTAGTCTCTTATTCCTCTGTGGCCGTCGAGGCCTCGACCATGGGCGAAGGACCAGGTGTGTCCATACCCAAAGCCCTGGAAAGAGCTGGGATGACTCTGGACGACATGGATCTGATCGAGGTCAATGAAGCCTTTGCCGTGCAGGTTCTGGCCAACGAGCGAGTGCTCAAATGGGACCGTTCGAAATTGAACGTCCACGGCGGGGCCATCGCCCTCGGTCATCCGACAGGCATCAGCGGGGCTCGGATTCTGGCCACCCTTTACTATGCCTTGAAACAGCACGGTGGCGAATACGGCATCGCCGGCATCTGCGGCGGAGGCGGGGTGAGCATGGCTACAGTGATTAGGAGGGAGAATTAAGGCGATTGGAGAGTTGGAATAATGGAATGATGGAGTAGTGTCTCTCAGGATTCGAGGCGAGCAAAATCAAAGATCCAGGGCGAGATGCAGTTTATGAGGCGGGGGTGGATCTGCAATGGCATGGTTGAGGGCAGGATCACCACCAAGAACTTTTGGCACAGAGGGGAGTTGATCGTTTTGGAACATGTGCCTGTTGGAATCTGCAACAGGTGTAAGAACCGCTATTACAGCGCCGAGGTGGGACGAATGGGTGGCTTGAAAAAAGTCTTGACATGGAGAGGATAATTTCATATTATTCA